>JAGBRG010000016.1 GCA_017632495.1 Spirochaetales bacterium | reverse complement strand
TTCAGGTGGATCTCCGTTATCAGACTTCCAGATTTTGTAACAAAAAAAGACTTTGACTGGGCTGTAGCAGAGGCAACCCGAAAGAAAAAGACAGATTTCTCAAAGGTGGAGTTCCTGACAATGGAGGAGGGCCTTTGTGTTCAGTGTATGCATATAGGTTCTTATGACAGTGAGCCTGCAACAGTTGAGTTGATGCACAAATATATTCAGAATCAGGGTTATGAACTTGATTTTTCTGATACAAGACTTCATCACGAAATATATCTCAGTGACCCCAGGAAGGTTGCTCCGGACAAGAACAAGACAGTAATCCGGCATCCCGTAAGGAAGCAATAGCTATACGGAGGCTATGAACGTGACATTGGAAACGGAACAACTTATTCTCCGTCCGTGGGCAGAAGCGGATGCGGAAGAATGCTATCGATACGCAAAAGACCCTCTTGTCGGTCCGATTGCCGGATGGCCGGTGCATACCAGCGTGGATGATAGCCGTCAGGTCATCCGGGATGTTCTGATGGTGCCGGAGACGTATGCCATCGTGCTGAAGAAAACCGGTCTTCCAATCGGCAGTATCGGTCTGCACCACAATGATCTTGCTGATAAGGATGACGAGGCAGAGCTGGGATACTGGCTGGGTGTTCCTTATTGGGGATTCGGTCTTGTGCCGGAGGCAGCGCGGGAACTGCTACGCCATGCATTCGAGGATCTGAAACTTGCGCGGGTCTGGTGCGGCCACTACGACGGAAACGAGAAATCCAAACGGGTACAGGAAAAGCTCGGATTCAGATACCAATGGACGACTGAGGATGCGCCTGTTCCACAAATGGGCGAGACTAGGAAAGGACACGTCAGCCTGCTGACGAAAGATCAATGGATCTGGAACAGGATCGTAAGGGTCGATAACGAAAAAAAGAGATATCTGCCTCTTCTTCTGCTGGCAGATGAACAGGAAAACATGATCGACCGCTATCTTGAAAGAGGATTGCTGTTCGTCGTTGAGGACAATGGTATTGCCAAGGCTGAGACTGTCGTTACTGATGAAGGAGACGGCATCGCAGAGATCAAGAGCCTTGCGGTTGGGCCTGATTTTCAGGGCAAAGGCTACGGACGGTCATTGATTCGCTTCGTGGCGGATCGCTGCAAGGACAGTTTCTCGATTCTGCAGGTTGGCACCGGCGACAGCCCGATTACGGTGCCTTTCTATGAAAGTTGCGGATTTGTACAGCACCATGTGGAAAAGAACTTCATCCTTGACAACTATGACCACCCGATATTCGAGGGCGGCAGACAACTGAAGGACATGGTTTATCTGAGGATGCCGTTATAAGGTGAGGTGACAACTGGTGAAGTTCAAAGTATACGGTTCGGAGAAGGATGAAACCATCATGCTGCTCCATGGCGGAGGACTGTCGTGGTGGAGTTACAGGGATGAGGCAGAACTGCTTCAGCAGGATTATCGGGTCATCCTGCCTGTTCTTGACGGACATGCGGGAAGTGACAGAGCCTTCAAGACCATCGAAGACAATGCGGCAGAGATAATCTCCTTTGTAAATCACGAACTGGGAGGTTCCGTCCTGCTTCTCGGAGGCCTGTCACTCGGGGCGCAGATAGTTCTGGAGATTCTGTCACATAAAAATGATGTTTGCCGATATGCCATAGTGGAAAGTGCGTCAGTCATCCCGTCCAGGCTGACGAATGCATTGATCGCTCCGACCTTTGGCAGCAGTTACGGTCTGATTAAAAACAGGAGTTTTGCGAAGGTTCAATTCCAATCACTGCATATGAGACCGGATTTGTTTGAGGAGTATTATCGTGATACCTGCCAGATTGCGAAAGCCGACATGATCGCGTTTCTGAAAGCGAATACTGCCTATGAAGCAAAACGGGAACTTCAAAGCTGTCAGGCTGAAATCCGGATCGTGGTCGGAGAGAAGGAACGGAAAACCATGCTTCAATCAGCAAAGATGCTTCATTCAATGCTGCCGAAAAGTACACTCGAGATAAAGGATGGATTGTATCACGGGGAGTATTCCATAAGTCATCCGAAATTATATGTGAAAGAGCTTCTGGAAATGATTATGTACAGGAGAGACAGACCATGAAAAAAGAAAACTTACTTAAGAAAATGTTCAGTCTTCAGGATCTTAAGTACCGCGATATGCAGAAAAAGATAATCCCGACCGTAAATCCGGATTCGGTCATCGGTGTGAGGACTCCGGATCTCAGGGCTTTGGCAAAAGAAATTCTGAAAGCAGGGGAATATAGTGATTTTCTTGAGGATCTGCCTCATAAGTATTTTGAAGAAAACCAGCTGCATGCTTTTATCATATCCGGGATAAAAGACATCAAAGAGTGCATGGAGGATTTGGAGAGGTTTCTCCCGTATGTGGACAACTGGGCAACTTGCGACCAGATGTCTCCGAAGGTCTTTAAGAAACACAAGGAAGTGCTTCTCTCTCACATCAAAGAGTGGATTAAATCTGATAAAACATACACAATCCGGTTCGGGGTAGGCATGCTGATGGAGCATTTTCTGGATGACGACTTTGATATTGTTTATCCCGAGATGGTCGCAAAGATCAGAAGTGAAGAATACTATGTCAACATGATGATCGCCTGGTATTTTGCAACAGCTCTTGCAAAGCAATATGAAAGCATTCTGCCTTTTATTGAGGAAAAGAAGCTTGATACCTGGACTCATAACAAGGCCATTCAGAAAAGTATTGAGAGCTTCAGAATCAAGGATGAGCAAAAAAAGTATCTTAAAACATTGAAACGGTAACAGCTGAACATGAAGCGAAGAAAAGTATTTGTCGGCGGGATGCATCATGAGTCGGATACATTCAACCCGATTCTGACATCGAAAGATGATATTTGGGTTGTAAGGGGACAGCAGCTGCTTACAAGCAAGGGTAAGGAGTCGATCAACGGCATAATAGACACCCTTGTGTCCGCAGGCTATGATGTTGCACCCGGACTTATTGCCCGTGCTGTTCCGAACGGGGAATGGGACTATGACTATTTCATGGTTCTTGCTAGGGAGTTTCTTGAGTCCCTGAAGGCCTCTTTGCCGCTTGATGCACTGTGTCTGAGTCTACACGGCTCCATGAGGGTCAGGGGACTTGGGGAGGCGGAAGGGTATCTTTTGGAAGAAATCCGCCGCCTTTGCCCCGATATACCGATAATAGCGTCGCTTGATATGCATGCCACCATCACGGAAAAGATGATGAAAAATGCCGATTGCTTTGTGGGCTATAAATGCGCACCTCATACCGATACCTATGAGACGGGCTTTCTTGCTGCGAAGATCACAAGACATGTGCTGGAGGATGGTGTAAAGCCATACATGGCTGCCGTCTATCTTCCGTTCATAATTGCTGGGGAGCAGTCGGAAACCAACGTCCAGCCCATGAAGAGGCTGACTGATATGCTTAGGCAAGTGGAGAAAAGACCTCATATCATAGGTGCATCTTTCCTTCTGGGGTTCCCCTGGGCTGATGTGAAGGAGAACGGGGTCTCTGCGGTTGTAGTCAGCGATGACTGTCAGAAGACTGCGGACGATACTGTACTGGAGCTTGCACATGAGTTCTGGGACACAAGAAGCGAGTTCTGCTTCTATAACGAAACTCGCGAGGTAGGTGATGCGATTGACCATACCTGTGAGAGTTTGAAAGCCGGAATCTTTCCTGTGGTTCTCTCTGACAGCGGAGACAACCCCACAGCAGGGTCTTCGCAGGATGTGACCAATTTCCTCAAGGCCATTATCGCAGACAAGAGGCTTGCCGCCTTGGATCCACCTTTGTGCTATCAGGCTATCTATGACCCGTCTTTCTGCTCAAAGGCTCTTGATACCGGGGTTGGGAACCATGTCATCGGGAAACTGGGGGCATCATTTGACAGTGTCACAAGCACACCCATTTCTGTAAATGCTCTTGTCAAAGCTGTCTGCCGCAGCTGGGAGGGGGCTCAGAACACCGACATGGTCCTTGTGGACATCGGCGGCATTGATGTGGTTGTGACATCCAAGCATGTGGGTTGCTATGATCCCGAGATGATGAGAGCTCTTGGCGTCTGCCCCGAAAAGTGCAAGGTGATTGTCGTCAAACTCGGTTACTTGGAGCCCGAAATCAGGGCCATAGCAAAGCGTTCGATAATGGTTCTGACGGACGGCAGCTCCAATGAGATTTTCACAAGGCTTCCGTATGGGAACCTCAGACGCCCAATCTATCCACTGGACCCTGGGACGGAGTGTGATTTCAGCTTCATCGGACGTAGTTGAAAGAAGATTTGCATACAGTTTGGTAAATCCATTTATTGGGGAGTATAATGACAGCGACGTTTGACAGATTGTAGGGAAAGCGGAAAACACGATGAAGAAAATCTGGGTAATTGTTGTCAACATTTTCATCATGGTAGCTCTGCTGACTTTTGTGGCTCTGTATTCCAGTTCAGAGAATCGGAATTCAAAGCTTATGCAGATAGAGCACTTTGAAAACACCACAATCACAATGAAGCATGTCACCGAGAATTACCTGGAAGGTGAGCAGCGTATTTGTGATGTGTGGGCTCGATATATCAACAGCAAGGACCTGACCATTGAAGAGGCCGTTTCCTTTATCCGTATTTCTCACGTTCTTCCGAATGCTTCTGTGCACATCGTGTATGCCGATACCCTGTCCGGCCTGTCTACCAAGGCCAAGCAGAATGACAGTGATGATTATTCCGTCTCTTACGGTCAGATGGACCTGTTAAACGACCTGAGCTGGATAAGTGAAATAGGGGAATCAATCAACATTTCACGTGCTTATACGAACCCGATTAACGGCGAACAGTCCATAGCTTTCTGTAATATTATCTCGCTCAAAGATCCAGATACTGACACTCACAGAAAAGCCGTGCTGCTGCGTATTCTGCCTGTTGCAGAGTTGGAAGAGAAATGGATTTTCCCGAAGGAAGAGTTTATAAGCGCCGAGCTTTCCATAATCGACAATGACGGCGATTACATTATCAAGGGTCACTCCTTCAAGAATTCCAATCTCTTTGAATTCTACAGATCCTACAACATTATTGATTCAGCCTCGGCTCAGGAACTTTTTGGGAGAATCACTTCAACAACCGGCTCAACCATGATGCTGACAATTGATAAACTGCGATCTTTCGGTGCAAACGTCGATGAGGGACTTCAGCGTTGCGTCAACAACGAATCTCTTTATCTCAGACTTGTTGATAAGGCGATTCACGATCCTTCGTTTGATTCCTTGCGCGAGATATACGAAACAGGGGATCTGAAAAAGGGCTTTGAGACGGCTCATGCTCTGAAAGGAGTGACTGCGAATCTGGCTCTTACTCCGCTGTTTTCTCTGATAAGCGAGATTACGGAACTTCTTCGTAGCCGTACGGAGACAGATTATCGTCCTTACATTGAAGAAATCCTTGCAAAGCGGGACGAATTGCTTTAAGGGAGTTTAATATGAACCAGACAATGGCAGTATTTGAGAGCATTGTTATAGGAAAAAACAGCATTCCTTCGCTGGCCATCACTGTCTTTCTGATGATAGCGATTCCTATTGCCGCCTTCATTTTCTGGAGAAGGAAACACAGGGGACAGACAAATTACAGCTATCTTATTGCCGGTGCGATAGGATTCGTTGTCTCTGCCCGTGTTCTGGAACTGGGCGTGCATTATTTCTGCATCCTTTCAGATAATCCCGTTTCCAGATTCATCACAGGCAATACTCTGGCTTTCGTCCTCTATGGGATTACCATGGCAGGTGTTTTTGAGGAGTGCGGACGTCACATCATAATGAGACACATACTGAAGACGAACCGCACACGTGAAAATGCTGTTATGTACGGTATCGGACACGGCGGGATTGAGATTTTGGTGGTGATTCTGCCTTCGATTATTTCATACCTTATGATTGCGGTGCTGTTTTCGACAGGAGATTTGGAAAAGGCTCTCAGTACACTGAAAATCACAGAAGAAACTGCATCGGCCGCTCTTCCGGCTGTTTGGGCGGCTGCAAATTTCGGTTATTCTTCAATGGCCATGAATGTCATCGAGAGGCTGTTTGCTTTGATTCTGCATATTGAGCTTTCTGTGTTTGTGTTCTACGGGGTTGTCAATTCAAAGAAGGCTTATCTTCCTCTTGCCATCATTCTTCATATGCTGATGGATTCTTTCCCGGCTCTTTATCAGCGCGGCCTTGTGTCGCTTTGGTCTGTTGAGTTGTGGGTAGCCGGATGCGTTGCGGCAATCGGTGTTTTTACACTTAACCTATACAGAAAATCTCCTTCATTGCACTGATTGTTGTCAGAACTTCATCCTCTGTTGTGAACGGTCCCGGAGAAAAGCGCAATGTTCCTATGGGGAAGGTTCCCAAGGCAGTATGGCTTGAAGGGGAGCAGTGCATGCCGACTCTGGTGTCTATGTTGTAACGCTCACTCAGGATTGCTGAAATTTCCGCAATGTCCATTGTATCGGAGACAACAGAAATCACACTTGTCCTTGGCCTATCAAGAGGTGCTCCTACAATCTTTATGCCTGGAATTGAAGAAAGACCTTCGTAAAGCAGACATGTCATACTACGCTCATTTTCCAGAAGAGATTCTCTGTTTTCCAGAACATAGGACAGGCTTTTGTCCAAGGCAAGAAGCCCTGGGATATTCTGCGTTCCGGCTTCCAGTCTGTCAGGCAACGTGGTGGGAATATCCTCGCTGTCACTTTGGCTTCCTGTTCCTCCGCTGATCAGGGGCGTAATCTGAAGTGCTGTTGACTTGGAAAGGGCAAGGCCTCCGGTTCCTTCGGGGCCGAGTAGGCCTTTGTGACCGGTGAATGCTACTCCCGCAATATGGAGCTTTTCCATATCTATTCTGATATTTGGAATGGCCTGAGCGCTGTCAATAAATAAAGAAATGTGATTCTCATAGGCAATATGGGCTATTGTTTCTATGTCCTGGATGGCACCTGAGACATTTCCTGCCGCACAGATGATCATGGCTTTTGTGTTGGGCTGAATAAGGCCCTCTATCTTGTCTGTAACGATATAGCCCTGGATGTCGCAGGGGATGCGGGAGAAGGGAATCTTACTTTGAACAAGAGGCCGCATCACACTGTTGTGTTCGCATGCAGATACAAGGACATGATCAGAAGGAGTGAGCAGACCTTTGATAATCTGGTTCAGGGACTCTGTTATTCCACTGCTGAAGCAGACGCTTTCAGGCGTACTTAGGCCCATCATCGAGGCTATGGTTTCCCTTAGGTGGTAGAGTCTGTCAAATACGGAAAGGCCTTTGGGGCTGTTTGTTCTGTTTATGTTCACACAGTCCTGCTCCAGAAAGTTCTTTATGGTATCTCCGATGCCCGGAGCTTTTGGAAAACTTGTGGCGGCGTTGTCCATGTAAATGCGTTTCATAGTGGAGAGTATAACATAAATTGCCCATTGTATGAATAAAAGAATAATGGTAGGATGGTTTTAAAGGAGTTAGAAAATGACTATTGCTAAAGAAAAGAGAAATCTCGCTCTTGCAGGAGCTCTTATCGGAATCATTGCTGTTGTTCTTGTTCTTCTGGGCAACCCGAAGAATATGGGTTTCTGTATCGCATGTTTCATCCGCGATATTGCCGGTGGACTGAAGCTTCATACGGCAGCGCCTGTGAAATATATAAGACCTGAAATCATCGGTCTGATTCTGGGTTCGTTCGTAATCAGTGTTGGTACCAAGGAGTTCAATGCAAGAGGCGGCTCATCCCCGATGCTCCGTTTCAGCATCGGTTTCATGGTTATGATCGGATGTCTTGCCTTTTTGGGCTGTCCGTTCAGAATGGTTCTCAGACTGTCTGCAGGAGATCTGAATGCACTTATCGGTCTTTTGGGCTTTGCCGCCGGAATCGGAGTAGGTTCATTCTTCCTTTCCAAGGGCTTCTCCCTCGGAAGAACACGCAGTCAGGCACCTCTTGAGGGCAGCGCCATCTCTATTGTTAACATCATTCTTCTGATTCTGGCCATTGCAGCTCCGACTCTGTTTGCAGTCTCCGAATCAGGTCCGGGCTCAATGCATGCTGCTGTGGGTATCTCCCTTGCTGCAGGTCTTGCCGTAGGTATTCTGGCTCAGAGGACAAGAATGTGCATGGCTGGAGGTTTCAGAGATCTTTATCTTCTGAAGGACGGAACACTCATCTGCGGTTTCATCGCACTGTTTGTTTTTGCACTGGCAATGAACCTGATTACAGGTAACTTCAAGCTTGGTTTCGTCGGTCAGCCTGTTGCACATAATGCCCATATCTGGAACTTCCTCGGAATGTTCGTATGTGGGCTTGGATGCTGCATGCTCGGCGGCTGCCCGCTCAGACAGCTGATCCTTGCGGGAGAGGGTAACAGCGACAGCGCAATCACTGTCCTGGGTCTTCTTACAGGAGCTGCTTTCTCACATAACTTCGGTCTTGCAGGAGCCGCAGGTGCCGTTGCCGACGGCGGCGGAGTAAAGCCTGCAGGAAAGATTGCTGTCATAGCATGTATCGTAATTCTGCTGTGCATCGCATGCATCAAGACATTCGCAAAGAAGGAGGACTGACATGGAGATAGATTGCAGAGGACTCAGCTGTCCGGAACCTATTATCAGAACTAAGAAAGCTATCAAGGACAATCCGAAGAGTATCGATGTTCTTGTCGACCAGAGAGCTCCGCTTGAGAATGTTCAGCGTTTTCTGAAAGCCATGAAGTACAACGTCACGGCCACAGAACTTAACGGAGAATGGAAAATCAGCGCAACGAAATGATGGTTGCGACTTTTGCCAACCACTACGGGGCAATGTTTTTTAAAAAGACTGTCGGAGCCGGATGCACTCTGCGTCCGGTTCCCCGCAGTCTGTCCTCATCCTGCGGCACCTGCGCGTTCTTTGAAGGTCCGATGCGGCAGGAGTATGTGAATGAGAACCTTGAAGCTGTCTATGAACAGCAGCAGGGTATCTACGTGAAGGTTTATGAAAACAGGAATTAGACTGACAAGCATGGTGAAGACCTCCGGCTGCGCGGCCAAACTACCGCCTGAGAAGCTTCACAGAATCATAGATAATCTTCCGCTTATGAAAAACGATAAGCTTCTGGAAGGCTTTGAGAGCGCCGACGATGCTCTTGTATACCAGGTCACCGACGACATAGTCTCTGTTCAGACGGTGGACTTCTTCCCGCCGATGGTGGATGACCCTTATGTCTTCGGCCAGGTGGCGGCGGCAAATGCACTTTCAGATGTCTATGCCATGGGAGGAGAGCCTGCTGTGGCCATGAACCTTCTGTGTTTTCCGTCATGTCTGGATCTTGAGGTGATGGATCAGATTCTTCGTGGCGGCATCTCCAAGGTCAAAGAAGCCGGTGCCGTCATTGCAGGTGGCCACACCATAGCCGACCCGACTCCGAAATACGGTCTTTGCGTCACAGGCTTCATGCACAAAAACGATGTCTGGTCCAACAAGGGAGCCCTTCCGGGCGATGCCGCTGTGCTCACAAAAGCTCTTGGAGTAGGCATTGTCAACACAGCAGCAAAGGCTGACGAAGCATCCTCTGAGAGTGTTGCGCAGGCCGTGGCTTCCATGACATGCCTTAATAAAAAAGCACGCGATACCGCCAGAAGCTACCGCATCCATGCCGCAACAGATGTAACAGGCTTTTCTCTTGCAGGCCATAGCCAGGAGTGCGCATCAGCTTCAAAAGTCACCATAGAAATTGAAACCAAAGCTCTTCCACTGATAGAGGGTGCGCTGGAACTGGCACGATTCGGCTTCATTCCCGAAGGCCGCTACACCAACGAGGATTATCTTTTTGATAAGGTGAGCTTTTCATCATCCGTGACGCAGGAGCTGATTGACATCTGTTATGACCCTCAGACTTCAGGAGGACTGCTGTTGTTCATGCCAATGTCCGATGCAGAGGCTTTTGTAAGCAAAATGGACAGTCCAAGCTGCAAAATCATAGGCAAAGTTGTGGAAAAGCAAAAAAAAGATGTGCTGTTTGCGTAAAGCAAAGTCAGCACATCTTGCAAATCAAAGAGACTTGGCGAAATCTCTGATCTCCTTCATTTTGGCCTCGGACTTGTTTTCGGATCCGTGGGCTGTGATGATTCCGGCGACCTTGATTCCTGCATAATCCATGTAATCCTTAAACTGTGCGATGGAACCGTCATAGACTCCGGGTGAGGCTGAAGAGAGAAGCAAAGCTGCCTGTTTAGCCTTGAGAGGCTTCCCGATGCAGTAGACTCTCTGGATTGCGGCCTCCATCTGGGCTGTCATCATGAAATAGTAGATAGGGGATGCAAAGACAATCATGTCGGCATCCTTGTAAGCTGGAAGAATCTTTTCAAAATCGTCTTTCTGAATGCAACTGCCGTTGCCTTTTGTGTGGCAGTACTCGCATCCCAGACATCCTGCGATTTTCATTCTTCCGACATGATATTCTTCAACCTCATGGCCTGCTTCTCTTGCGCCTTCGCAGAAAGCTTGGACCATTGCTTCCGTGTTCATTTTTCTCGGACCACCGTTAAAAACTGCTATCTTCATTTCTGTCTCCTTATGTTTGTTCCTATCTTGGAAATTATAGCACGACGGGGACTGAACAATGAAAAGAATCAGTGCTAACATGAGGGCATGACAAGAAAGGCTTATTTTGCAGGCGGATGCTTTTGGTGTATCACCCCACCGTTTTATGAGATTGACGGAGTTCTGAGCGTCTCTAGCGGCTTTTGCGGCGGAGACGAGAAGGATCCAAAATATGAGGATGTAAAGGCTCAGAAGACCGGGCATAGGGAGACCATCTGCATCTCTTATGATGCTGAGAAGGTTTCCTATAACGACCTGCTTCAGACTTTTCTTGCCAACGTGGATCCCTTTGACGCTGGCGGCCAGTTCATAGACAGGGGAAGAAGCTATACTCTTGCAATCTACTACTGCACCGAAGAAGAGAAGGCTGAAGCCAACAAAGCGATTGCGGAACTTGAAAAAACCTCAGGTAGACCGGTGAAAATCAGCATTGAAGCCTTCAAATCATTCTATATGGCCGAGGAATATCATCAGGATTGGTACAGAAAGCACCCCGAGGCCTTCGCCTGTGAGATGAAAGCCTCAGGAAGAAGATAATTATTTCTTAGTAGCGCAGCTTCCGATTCTGGCTTTGATTGCGGCAAAGGTTTTTTCGCTGATGTAGTGCTCTATGCGGCAGGCATCTTCTGTGGCGGTTTCTTCGTCAACGCCTATGTCCATCAGAAGCTTTGTCAGAACCTGGTGGCGTTCGTATATGCCGGAGGCTTTTTTTTCGCCTTCTTCTGTGAGATTAACAAAGCCGCGGTCATCCGTGAAAACAAGACCTTCATCCTTCAGAATGCCAAGGGCGCGGCTGACTGAGGGTTTTGAGAAACCCATGTGCTCGCCTACGTCTATTGCACGGACCTGTGATGATTTCTGGGAAAGGACATAGATAGTCTCAAGATACATCTCCCCTGATTCCTGCATTGGCATATCTGAGTCGCCTCCTTTTTTACCATTATCAATAGACTCTCACAGAATCACGTAATTTTCAACAGACAGGATTGGGTATACTTGACAAGTTAGCCTCTGCTAACCATAATGTGGCTGAAGTTAGCCACAGCTAACTAAACCCGAAGGAGAATACGATGATGCCACTGAATTTAGCGGATACAAGCAAAGCACAGATTGTCAGGAAAATCGGAGGAAGTCCGGAAGTCAAGAAACATCTGGAAGACCTGGGCTTCAACGTTGGCTCAGAGGTGAGTGTAGTCAGTACTTTGGGTGGGAATCTGATCGTGAAGGTCAAGGAAAGCCGGGTGGCTGTCAGCAGCGAACTGGCGATGAGAATAATGGTTTGACCTATAGGAGGGCATTTTATGAAGACACTCAGGGATGTTGGAATCGGCAAAACCGCTGTTGTGGTCAAGCTCCACGGAGAGGGAGCCGTCAAACGCAGAATCATGGACATGGGTATTACAAAGGGTACTTCCGTCTATGTACGTAAGGTTGCTCCGCTCGGAGATCCGATTGAAGTCACCGTAAGAGACTATGAGCTTTCAATCCGCAAGGCTGATGCTCAGATGATTGAAGTTGAATAATTTTTTTTGGGGATTGAGTTAGACTCAACTAACTAAAGGAGTAACTGTTATGAATATCAGAATCGCCTTGGCAGGCAACCCGAACAGCGGGAAGACAACACTGTTCAACTCACTTACCGGATCGAATCAGTTCGTCGGAAACTGGCCCGGTGTCACGGTGGAGAAGAAAGAGGGAAAGCTTAAGAACCATGAAGGTGTCACAATCACCGACCTTCCCGGAATTTATTCACTGTCTCCGTATACTCTTGAAGAAGTCGTAGCCAGAAACTACCTCATCGGTGAGCGCCCGGATGCGATACTTAATATAATCGACGGAACCAACCTGGAAAGAAACCTCTATCTGACAACACAGCTTGTCGAGCTTGGTATCCCGGTTGTTGTCGCAGTCAACATGATGGACGTTGTCAGAAAGAACGGCGATGTGATCAATACCAATGAGCTTTCAAGACAGCTCGGATGCAAGATTGTTGAGATCTCTGCTCTGAAGGGAGACGGAGTCATGGCTGCAGCCGATGCCGCAATAGAGGCAGCAAAAGGAACAAAGACAGTTCCTCAGCACACATTCTCAGGTCCTGTAGAGCACGCACTTGCCCACATTGAGGAGGCTGCGGTTCACAACATGCCGGCCGAGCAGCAGAGATGGTATGCCATCAAGGTTTTTGAGCGTGATGACAAGGTCATGAAGCAGCTTTCCATCTCACCCGAAAAACTTTCTCACATTGAAGACGACATCAGGGATGCTGAAAAAGAGCTGGACGATGACGCAGAGAGTATCATCACCAACGAGCGCTATGTCTACATCGCCGAGGTCATCAGAGCCTGTTACAAAAAAAAGAAAAAGGGCGTGGCCTCCACATCGGATAAGATCGACCGTGTTGTCACAAACCGCTGGCTGGGACTTCCGATTTTCGCCGTTGTCATGTTCCTGGTTTACTGGATTGCAATGGTCGGCGTGGGAGCACCTGCTACGGACTTTACAAATGACTGTATCTTCGGAGACGGTTTCCATCTGTTCGGAATAGACGGAGGATACGGAGAAATCTCCGAAAAATATAATGAAGCATCACTTATTGTCGACGGTTATGATGCCTACGTTGAAGAAAACGGAAAGGCTCCTGTTTCTGAGTTCGACTATGCCGTTGAAGATGAGGAGACACTTGAGGTTTCCTATGAGACAGCCTCTTTGGATGATTACAATGAAGCTGTTGCAGTACTGAATGAGATAGGCGAGGAGCCTGATCCTGCAGAGTACGGCGTTTGGGTTCCCGGAATTCCCGCACTTGTTGAAAGCGGTCTTGATGCGGCAAACGCAGCACCTTGGCTCAAGGGTCTGATTCTTGACGGTATCGTAGCCGGTGTCGGAGCAGTTCTGGGCTTTGTACCGCAGATGCTGGTGCTCTTCTTGATGCTTGCATTCCTGGAGGCCTGCGGTTACATGGCAAGAATCGCATTTGTCCTTGACCGTGTTTTCCGTAAGTTCGGCCTTTCCGGAAAGTCATTCATTCCGATGCTCATCGGAGTCGGATGCGGTGTTCCCGGAATTATGGCAAGCAGAACTATTGAAAACGAGCGTGACCGCCGTATGACGATCATGACAACAACATTCATCCCCTGCGGAGCAAAGGTTCCTTTCATCGCAATGATTGCAGGAGCTATCTTCGGAGGTTCTGCATGGGTATCGACTTCAGCATACTTCATCGGAATGGCTGCAATTGTCATTTCCGGAATCATGCTCAAGAAGACAAAGATGTTCGCTGGCGAGCCTGCACCGTTTGTCATGGAGCTTCCGGCTTATCACTGGCCGACAGTTGGCAACGTGCTTCGCTCGATGTGGGAGCGCGGATGGTCATTCATCAAGAAGGCAGGAACAATCATTCTGCTTTCAACAATCATTGTCTGGTTCACAAGCTACTTCGGATTCACATCTGACGGTTTCCGCATGCTTGAATCTGACGAGCTTAACCTCTCGATTCTGGCAAGAATCGGTAGTCTGATTGCCTGGATTTTCGCACCGCTCGGATGGGGAAACTGGCAGGCAGCCGTTGCTTCAATCACAGGTCTTGTTGCAAAGGAGAACATCGTAGGAACAATGGGAATCCTTTACGGCGGCGGAGACGCTACAGTCTGGCAGACACTGTCTCAGGCATTCACTTCCGTCACAGGTTTCTCGTTCCTGGTATTCAACCTCCTTTGCGCTCCGTGCTTTGCTGCAATCGGTGCCATCAAGCGTGAGATGAACAACAAGAAGTGGACATGGTTCGCAATCGGATATCAGTGCGGCTTTGCATATGTAATCGCTCTTATGATCACACAGTTCGGCAACCTGTTCACAGGAAAGGCCAATATCATTGGACTTCTGTTCGCTATCGCTGCTCTGGCTGTGATCATCTACATGCTGTTCTTCAAGAAGTACAAGGAGGCAATCAGAAGAAGCTGATTGCGGAGGTAAATTTATGATTGCGTGGTTAGGCAACAACATCGGAACAATATTGATTTCGCTGGCTTTGGCTGCATTGGTTGCTCTAGTGATTGTGAAAATGGTCAAGGATAAGAAAAAAGGCAAGGCCTCCTGTTGCGGAGGCTGCGCCCACTGCGCTATGTGCGGCACATGCCACAAGAGGCGTGCATGAAAACATCAAGGATAAACGACCGCTTCAGCAACTTCATCAAACTCAGGGAGGAGGCTGCGACCTGGAAGCTTTTGTGATACAATGCCTTTATTAATAGGATGGGTTTTGCAAAATGAGTACGGTTCTGACAGGACTTCTGATTCCGTTTTTGGGCACCTCCCTTGGTGCCGCCTGTGTTTTCTTTCTGAAAAAAGATTTGAAAATCAGCGTCCAGCGGGCGCTGACGGGCTTTGCCGCAGGTGTGATGGTTGCCGCATCGATCTGGAGTCTGATTGTTCCTGCGATCGAGCAGTGTTCGGACAGGGGCCGATGGGCTTTTCTTCCAGCCTTCATCGGCTTCTGGTTCGGAATTCTTTTTCTGCTCCTTCTTGATGAGGTCATTCCTCATCTTCATGTCGGAACCGACCAGGTGGAAGGTCCCAAGAGCAAGGCAAGCCGCATTGTGATGCTTGTTCTTGCCGTCACGCTTCACAACATTCCTGAGGGAATGGCTGTGGGAGTGGTTTATGCGGGTCTTGTTTCCGGATCCGCACATATCACCGCAGGAGGTGCCATGGCTCTGGCTCTGGGTATTGCCATCCAGAATTTCCCCGAGGGAGCCATCATCTCCATGCCTTTGTATGCCGAGGGTAAGAGCAAGAAGAAATCTTTCGGTCTTGGAGTTCTTTCCGGTGCCGTCGAACCTGTTTTCGGCTTCATAACGGTTCTGATTGCAGGCCTTGTGGTTCCAGCCATGCCTTATCTTCTGTCATTTGCAGCCGGAGCCATGCTTTATGTCGTTGTAGAGGAACTGATTCCGGAAATGTCGGCAGGCGAGCATTCCAACATAGGAGTCATTGCTTTTGCCTTCGGCTTTAGCCTGATGATGGCTCTTGATGTGGCTCTTGGATAACGATATATTATTTGTCTAGTAAATATTATTGGGTTAGAATATAGGGAGTATTGTCGGGTTTCCCTGCTGGGATTGGAGTTAAAAACTATGAAATTATCGCTTAAAGCGAAGGCTATTTTTCTTGTTATCAGCGTTTCTGCGCTGATTGGTATCAGTGCCATCGTTGTATATGACAGGGGAATATCATCGCTTGTAACAAATGACTATGAGAGCAGATCTGTTGAAATCACCCTTGCAATGGCGGAGATTTTGGATTCAGATAAGGTTCGGACTCTTCGAGACAACGTCATCGGAATCTATAAAGAGGTCAAAGATGTTGTTCTGAGTGACCAGTGGGGAAGTGAGGCTTTCAACGCATATGTCTCTCGTTTCAGTAAGATAGAAGACACCCCGGAATTCATTGATCTGAGAGCTCAGCTCAGGCAGGTCCAAGATGCAATAGATGTGGATTGCCTCTACATTGTTTGGATTGATGTTCCCAATTGGCGTTATGTCTACCTTGTTGACGGTGCATATGAAGATGCCTGTCCTCCCGGCTGCGTGGATCCGCTGTTTGTCGATGATTTATCAGAGTTGGGAGACCTGAACAAGGAAATGAAACCGAATGTCACACATACTCAGGAATACGGGTACCTTGTGACTACAGGTTCTGCCATCCACACCTCCAACGGTGAGCTTGTGGGTTATGCCGTGGTGGATCTTTCAATGAATGAGATTGTCAGCCGTGAGAGGAATCTCCTGCTGACTTCTATTATGGTCTTTGCTGGTTTGGCATTTATTGCCGGTATTGCAGGAATCATCGCTGTTGAGCGCACTATTGTGGGTCCTATCAACAAGCTCTCGCAGGCTGCAGGTACATTCACAGAAAACGGCATGAGGCTTTCAGAGATAGACGTCCGTACAGGTGATGAGATACAGACTCTTGCCGAATCCATGAAGCGCATGGAAAAGGACATCAAGGAATACTATGACAACCTGATGGAGACCAAAAGTGACCTTGAGACGGCCAGAGTACATGCTGAGACCTATAAGAGAGAGGCCAATATTGATTCTCTGACTGGTCTTCTGAACAAGCGTGCCTATGACCTAGCCGTGGCCGATCTTGAGAAAACCGACAAGCCTTATGCCATCGTCATGATTGACATGAATGACCTGAAGACCATCAATGACAAGTACGGACATGACAAGGGTGATATCTCCATCAAAACCCTGGCCTCGAATATCCGCCGCTGTTTCAAGGATTCCGCCGTGTTCAGAATCGGCGGAGATGAGTTTGTCGTCATAATGAACGGTGATGACCTTGATATAAGAGACAGCCTAATCGGACGTTTCCGTGATGAAATCAGAAAGGACTCCAAGAACAAGAACAGGCAGGCCTGGGAAGTTCCGACCGCTGCATGCGGATATGCAACATACAACCCGAAGTCTGACGATAACTTTGCAAGTGTCTTCAGGCGTGCTGATGAAGATATGTATCAGCACAAAACAAAGATGAAGAGTTCACATCATTGAGGAGCATTATGAATAACTGCAGCGGAAAAACCTTATTCATCCTTTTTCTCATCATGTCGGCCTTTGCGCTGGCATCCTGCGGTTCTGTCCGAAGCACTGAAGAAAAGGCCGCAATCTCATATCATTTTGCAGACAGAGAGGAAGCTATAGAGTGTTATCTGGCATCAGGTTATTTAGACAGGAGGACCAGTGGCGATATCCAGTTTACATTGCAGGACAAAAACGGAACTGTAGAGCAGATGAAGGATTTCGTTATCTCCCAGATGATCGAATTCTCTGAGGAAGAAAAGGCTGAACTCAAAGAGGTTCTTTCCGAGATGAATGAAAGACTCATAAAAAGAGGCTTCAATCTGCCTGATGTCGGAGAGATAACTTTCGCCAGAACTACGATGAAAGAAGAGTCCGGCGGTAGTGCTTACACCCTTGGTACCTGCATATTTCTGGGCGATAAAGTTTTTGAGTATCTCCATACCGAGACCGAATACGGAGAGAACCTCGGAAAAATACTGATGTGGCATGAATTGTTTCATGTACTGACAAGGAACAACCCGGATTTCCGAAGGGATATGTACAGCATAATTCATTTCACTGTTGCAGATCATGATTTTGAAATACCCCCTGTTGTTCTTGAAAGGCTGTATACAAATCCCGATGTCAATCACTATGATTCCTATGCTTCATTCCTAATCAATGGAGAGTACATCGATTGTTTCTTTGTAACGATTATTAAAAAACCGTCTGAGCAAAAAGGTAAAAACTTGTTTGAGAATTCTGAACCGGTGCTTGTTCCAATCGGAGGAGAGAATACTTATTATTCGCTGAATGATGCGGAAAACCTCATAGATGTCGTCGGTGAAAACACAGATTACTTAAACGACCCGGAGGAGTGTATGGCAGATAATTTTGCCTTTACTCTGTATTACGATCTGGTCGAAGACTTTATGACTCCGGAAATTATATACGCGATTGCTGACTACCTGTCACAGCCTGTGGCGAAGGTAAATAAAAAATGATTAAGAAAGATAGCAGAACGAGAAGCTTACGGACGAAGAATTCAAGATAATCAAGTCACACACCGTCCGCGGAGGCGAGATTCTGAAAAGCTTTAAGAGCCTTGAGCACGTGGAAGACGGTGCCCGTTACC
This sequence comes from Spirochaetales bacterium, assembly GCA_017632495.1. Classification (GTDB taxonomy): domain Bacteria; phylum Spirochaetota; class Spirochaetia; order Sphaerochaetales; family Sphaerochaetaceae; genus UBA9732. The sequence continues at coordinate 16,414 of JAGBRG010000016.1, read as the reverse complement.
ATCACGAGCGCTATGACGGCAGAGGTTATCCGGAAGGTAAGGAAAGATTTAAGACTGAATCTCCTGCGAATAGGTTTTTTCCATTAAAACAGGGTTCTCCAGGTACGTCTTCATCCTCTTGAATGCTTCGGCGAAATAGTGACCGCTGCAGATTCTCTCGTCCATGACAACGCCAAGAGGGATGCATGTTTTGAAGGATACCCCGTCTTTTGTCCTGAAAGGGACTTCTCTTGTGTTTCCCATGGCGATGAACACGCTTGTTGTTCCGAATTCATAGATATGATGGTAGATGTAGTTTGTCCTGAGGCTTGCCAGGTTTGTGATAGTGAAACTGGTATGGAAAGGGCTGGCATCTATGATTTTCCCAGGCAGGAGTCCATGCCTGTCCATGAATTTGAACAGCTTCACGCCGAATCTGGGAAGGCCTGGAAATGACAGAAGCTTCTTAATCAGCCTATCGGTGGAGTTCTTATTTTTAGCCTCCCTGTTTTTTTCGATATAGCTGTTCATCTTTTCATTTACGGTGAAGATGGTATCCTCTTTGTCCAGACGGACTTTGCTCATGGTACCTTCCATGTCTCCGTCCTCATCTTTGAGAACAACCATTGCACAGTCTATATCGTTGCGTTCATAGATCTTGCAATTGACTATGAATCTGTTCAGAAGAGGAAAATGAGCAATTGTCTTCAGATAAGAAGTGATTATGACAGACAGATGGCTTACAAACTGACCTTCAGCTCTTTTTTCCCTGATATATGCCTTAATGGGATCGACCGGGATATCCAGGTTGATCATGTTCATTGCATCGTAACGTTTGTCCATGATGTACGGAACAATGGTGTACATCGGATCTGCATTTCTGACTTTCTTTCCGTCTTTTCTTCCCATGGGAGAAATCATACATGAAATGTCTGTCTTCTGAAAGATTTATTTACCTGAATAGAGTTTGTTTATGGAATCTAAAAAGCTGGCTGTGGAGAATGGACTGCAATCCTGAACTTTTTTCTCAAGAAAGCATTTGTCTGACAGAATAGAATCTGCCCAGAATTCCGGACCGCTGGTTAAAGAAAGGTATTTTACTCCGCCTCTGTCCGTCTCCTGAGGGACTGTATCCGATGCGATACAGTGTAATCCCATTGCCTGTGCTTCTATCAGAACAATTCCGAAGCCTTCGTTTACAGACGGCAGGAGAAGGATGTTTGAATCATTCATTTCTTTGGGAATATCAGCGTCAGCAGGAAGAAGCGTAATATTATCTTTTACCTCATATTCTAAAATCTTCTTTTCAACCTTTTCCCCATAAGATCCTGTTCTGTCTCCGATAAAGGTAAGATGAACATCGGGAAGCTTTTTCTTCAATTCCCTGAGAACATCCAAAGTAAAGAGCTGGTTCTTGATCTTATTGAAATAACCCACTTGAATTAGATTCAGACCGGAGACTTTCTTCAAAGGAGTAGAAGGTGTGAATCGCTTTTCATCATATGGATTGAAAACAACCTGCGTGTTTGAATCCCCTCCGAAAGTGGAAAGGTTTGCAGAAGACGAGCATCCGATAAGAGCTGTGGCGGCTTCTTGAATGGCTTTTCTGCAGGATGTCCGATACAGACGCGTAAGAAGACCCATCTCAGAGTCATTTTTCCAGGTTTTGTGTGTATGGCTGATACGTACTGGAATTCTTTCTTCCATAGCAGCCTTTATGCATCCCGAAGCATCAAAGTCATTGTTACAATGTATAACTTTATATGGGCCATTCTCTTTTATGAGTCTTTTCGTGTATTTGTAAAGAATTGTCGGTCGTAAAAGCTCATATAATCTGTCAAACGGTTTGAAAACGAAGTGTTTTTTCGGTAAGCGGAAGATTTTTCCTCCGTATGAGAGAAACTTCTTGTCAAAGTACCCTTCTTCATCCATATGAACCAGAATATCAAAGACATAGCGGTCATTGAGACCTTGGACTATATTCATGAGAACAGATGGAACTCCGCTTTTATCAAGTCCACCGCTTGATACCAATAATACTTTTTCTTTCATGGCTGCCTCTTCCTGAATGGTTTGTAAAGCAGTCTCATAATATGCATGATGGCAAGAGGACTTTTAAGAACAGTATCGCGTTTGTCATGATATTTGTTTGTATTTAAATAATAGGTTCGGTAGAATTCATCACTTCGTAGTTTTTTAATCTCCGATTTGATATAGCTCCACTTTTCATCAGACAAGAAAGCCTTTCGGGTTATATCACGTAATATCTTACATATCCAATGCTCTGCATTTTCAATCAACTCCTTATTATCAGTCGTTGACCACTTACCAGCATATGAAAGCCGTCGTTGACAGACTTTTTTTTCTGATTTGAAGAACTTGCGGTTGTATTTGAGGGACATTCTACCTGATGTCTTACGCCAGTAATACAGCACCTCGTCAATAAACAGTACTGTTTTTGCACGGTCTATCAGGACAAGGCTTTGGTATAAATCCTCTCCGTTGGAGATGTCTTCAATGTCCTCATATACTTCCTTATCTTGAAAAATGCATCGTTTGACACACTTTGCCCAAACATTATTCAGCTTGTCTGTACCGCAGAGGAGTTTGAACAATTCTTTCTTTTTATCTCCCGAGAAAACAGTTTTGGTTTCAAAGGGATAGACGAATGTTGGCTTACGTGTCTCAAGGTCCCGTGTTGCATTGTAGCAAATGATATCCGATTTATATTCCTCAATTAGCTGCAGCAACCTGGGCAGAGCATTTTCAAGAAGGACATCGTCAGAATCCACAGAGACAATATAATCGCCGCAGGCATGAGAAAGCCCGATTGAGCGGGCTTTAATCAGACCCTGGTTCTTCTGATCTATCAGCTTCACGTTTGCATTGCTTTTTTTGATGATTTCTTCGCAGATTTCCAAACTTTTGTCTGTGGATCCGTCGTTAATAATGATGAATTCTGTTTTTTCTGACGCCTGATTGAAGAGGGAGATGAGGCATTGCTCAATATACTTTTCTTGATTATAAACAGGAACGATGATTGAGATTACTGGGCTTTCCATGCTTTCTTCCTTCTTATGTCCAGACGGTTCAGAACGATTTTCTTAATCCGCGTCAGTGATGCATATAGCTTTGGACTGACAGAAACCAGATTCATAAACATCTTATCTGTTTTTCTATATTCTTTGCTGTTCTTGAAGTATTTCTTGTACTTGTTGAAAGTTTCAACCAAATTGCTGAGCACATTTCTGTCATTCATTGAACTGCGGTAGTAAATGTAAATGTCCTGAAGGCACATGTTGCAAAGAGAACTGTAAGCTATCTCGGCAACACGCGGATAATCCTGTTCAGTCATTTCTCCTATTTTCTTATAAGTCAGAAGTCCGCTGATTTTTCTGGGTGTCAGAGGAGAGTAGGAGGCCGTAACTCCACCGCTGTCATGGTTATAGTGATACAAAGGAATCGGGTTATAGGCCACGGTTTTGATACACTGGAAGTACCGTACGGCAAAATGAAGATCCTGAACCATTCCGAGATCAGTATCGAAACGCAGGTTGTTGTCTCTGATCACATCCAGGTTGTACAGTTTGTTCCATGCATAACCACAGAATCCGTTAGGCTTCATAAGCATTTCCAGAGCTTTTGCCGTGTCAAGAACGCAACTTGGATTTCCTTCATTCCAAATGCGCCTTTTATTACCCATTTCATCAAAGAAACCGCAGACAGAAAGATCCGCATTTGATTCGGTTCTGATTTTGATGAGTTTCTCTAAGTAATCTGGTTCCACCCAGTCATCAGGATCCGGGAAGATGATGTATTGTCCTTTTGCGTGCTCTATGCCGTAGTTTCTTGCAGAGGAGAGACCTCCATTTTTTTTATGGAATACGCGTACGCCTTGTCTGTTTTCTGCCTCTTTGTCGCATGTTTCGGAGCTTCCGTCAGTTGAACCGTCATCAACTATTATGACTTCATAATCCCTAAAGGTCTGGTTGATAAGAGAATCCATTGCTTTATGAAGATATTTTCCAGTGTTGTATACAGAAAGAACAACGGTTATCAGCATCTGATCCTCCTTATGCCCGCTTTAGAAATTTCTTCATCACAACACCTGCCGTTTTGTATTCCGGAAGAAGTCTGTAGATTCCAAAGAAAACCACATTGGCTACAATCAGGCAAATAATTCCGCGTCCTGCCATGAACAGCAGGCATGTAATGGCGTTTTCAGCATATTGCGGGATGAAATTGCAAAGCAGGTAAGATAGTGCACATGCAATTGAAGTTGATACGGCGAACAGCACAAGCTTCAGAACATAATGGGATTGTTTTGCATTTGTAAAATAATGTTTGAAAAGAATTCGGGCGCCCCATAATGAGTCAATGAAGACGTGGCAGATTATGGTTGATAACATAACGCCGGCAATTCCGATATATTGGACAAGGAAGAAGTTGAGCGTAAGGTTTATTATTCCGTCAACAACAGGTCTTATCCGGTCTTCCCACCACAGCCCTCTGGCCTGTCTGTATTGGAAGCAGATGTTTCCCATCCTTTCGGTGAAAAAGTATACAACAAACAGAAGCATCAGAGAGTCTGAAAGCATATTGTGCTTTCCAACCCAGAGCCGCATGAACGGCTGATAAAGACAAGCCATACCCACGCAGATTATTCCTACCACCCACATAAAGAGAAGTTGGAAGCTCTTGAAATCCCGATAGTTTTTCTCCGTGGTTTCCATGGCAACGCTGTTGCCTATGCTGGAGAGAGTGCTGTCGGTGAGAATGCTGGAGATTCCGACAACCGTTGTTACTATCAGGAAGTAGTTCTGGTAGATGGCCAAAATCTCAAGACCCAGAAATGCAGAAAGGATTATGCTGTCGAATGAGTTACGAAGAACATGACTCAGACGGAACATAAACAGTCCGGTCACACGCTTCATAATGTCTTTTCTTGCATCTTTCGGAAGGCTTCCTTCGCAGCGATACTGAGGGAAGGTCTTTTTTGAAACAACCCAGTACGCAAGATTCTGTGCTACCTGTATTACAGGAATTGCGATGCAGAAAATGTAATAGTTTTTGAACAGCATCAAAAGCACAACCTGAACGGCGCAAAGGGTGATTTTTGAGACTGACTGGATTCTTTGGATTCTGCTTTTGCGCTGGGAAGCATCCAAAAGGCAGTTTCTGTATGAGAAAAGGAAGTAGCTGATGCTTGTGTCTGCCAGACGTATCAGATAGAGGACTGTGAGATTAAGACCCCCGGGAAGGTCCCCGTGAATAAGTTTCGGGAGTAATGGGATGAGCAGAAGACCGACACCCATTATTACGCTTCCGACAATTCTGTAGATGGTTCTGTATAGATTCAGAAGAGCATTGACGGTAATCTCATCCTTTTGGGCAATCGGCTTATACATGGAAAAGACAATTGCAGACCCAAAACCAAGTTCCGCAAGACTCAGAACCTGAAGCATGGATGTGAACAATCCATTCAGTCCGAGATACACGGTTCCCAAAGAATAGATGAGGGCAGTTCGGGTGATGAAACTTGTTATAGGGGTGATAAGTTTGAGAATGACTCCGCTTTTCATATTACGCTTCGCGTGGGTCATTCTCGATTCCTGCTTGTCTGTAACCTGAGACTCAAGATGAGCTTTTTTCTTGAAATAGATGATGGCTTTTGCAACCAAAAGGCTTACGGCAATGCAAATCATCATCACAATTGGGGCAGGAAGATGAAGCCTGTTGTAAAGCATTGTCCCCAAAAAAGCACAGCAGAACGGCTGATGCCAAAGGTATATTGTAAGCGATTCTTTTCCGATAAAAAGGAGAAAGGCGGATTTGACTTTATCAAGCATCTTTCCCAGAAGAACCATGAGACCTGGAAGAAGAATATCTGCAGCCAGATAGACGGCAAAGCGTGTCCATCCTGTTACTCTCAGCGAGTTTCCGGAGAAATCTGAAAAGAACTTTACTCTGATTGCTATGTAGACAATGGCCAAAGCTCCCCAGATCCAGGCAAGGGTGTCTGATATCTTAATATCAGCCATCAGGATTCCGATGCAGAAGATAGGAAGATAGAGCGTGATGTATTGATATATGCGCCACCAATTGCCGAGATGAACATAGTCTGTTAGAGCCAGAGCCACAACAGATAAAATAATCAGACAGACACAAAAGCCTGTGATATTTCTTCCCTTTGTGATGTAATCTGCAATGCTCACAACAATGGTGATTATTATCAGGACCAGTAAAAACCACAGATGGTAGGCCCATACATTGTTTGCCTGAAAAGCAGATAATAAATACTGGCCAAAGGATATTTTTTCATAGCCTGCACCTGACAGTATGCTTTTTAGCTGCGGAACTGACATTGCTATGCTGAATGCAATGTAAATGAACAGGGTATACATCACCCAGTATGGGAATTGAGTTTTGAGCCGCTTCCCGGAGATTTGAAGCGGCTGCCTGCCTCTGTTTCTAGATAATCTGTAGCTATAGCCTGAAAGCCAGAAGAACCACGTCATGTGGAACATGTAGATGCTTCGGTAAAGAGCGTCCAAGACAGGAGAGGCTATGCGCATCTCATCTCTCATGCTATGTCCGATAAGGACAAGAAGCATGGCCACTCCCTTAGAAATATCTATCCAGACAAGACGTCCGTTCTTATTGTTTTCCATCGTGTTAATAAATATCGACTATAACCAGCTCCGGTGGATTATTGACTCTGGTTGATCCTCCAAGACCACGGCTGACAACAACCCATGTGTTTTTTACAAGGGTTGCTCCGTCAGCCAGTTTCGGGAAATAACCTGCTGTTGGATGGTAGAGACCTCCCTTGCCGGGGATTACCACAACTCCTCCATGAAGGTGGCCGCAAAGTGCCATGTCAATATTGCTTCCGTAAAGCTCACCCTCTGGATAGAAGAACTGCGGATAGTGGACAAGAAGAAGCTTATAGTTCTCTTTCTTGATGTATTTGTTCCAGAATGATTGCGTATAATCAGCATCGAAGGTTCCCGGATTTGCGGAAAGACCTCCGATATCGATAAGATTACCCTTCACGTTGATTGTTTCAAACCTGTTGTGAAGGACGTGGACTCCAAGCTTTTCAAGATCCACATTGACTGTACTTGTCTGGTTGACCCTGATTACTTCCTTTTCATGGTTGCCGTAGCAGAAGTAGACTGGGGCTACTTCAACAAGCTGTCTGCACAGTTCGATGACCACAGAATAATCAGTCTCATCCATGTCCACCATATCTCCGGTCATTGCTATCAGATCCGGCTTGAGACGGATTATTTCATTGACAAGTTCACTGTTGTGCTGCCCGAACTCCTTCAGATGAAGGTCGGAAAGTTGAACGATTCTTATAGGTCCGTCGATTCTGTTGTCATCAATTTCATAGAACGTATCTACAAAATGCGAGTCGTCCCAAAGACGGAAAACTGTAAAGATGGCAAGTCCAAGAATAAGCAGAACAAATGCTATTTTGTAAAGCTTTCCTCTGAATTCCGGGTCTTTCAGTCCCGACTGTTTTTTTCCCTGCGGCTGTTCTTCAAATGATTCTTCTTTTCTTATTTCTTCGCCCATGTGGATCTCCTCTCCGAATCCGGGATTATCTTACGAACAAGTGATTCGGCAAAAGCTTCCTTGTCAGCAAGGACTATTGCCAAAGGTAATACATGCCAAGCAATCTGCGGGCAGTATTTCTCAATTGTATTATCTGTCATGAATGTAACAAACATTAGAAGCGCGATTCCAAAATAGATTCTCGCGGCTCTGAGTGAATAGGTTTTTTCAAAAAAGGTGTAGGTTAGGATATATGTCACAAGACACCACAGAAGGAACATCGGCATTCCAAGCTCAATATATAGACGCAGGGCATCACAATGAAGACGCCTGTTTCCGGTTTTTTCAACCACTTCCAGAATCTTGGATACCCTTCCAAATCCCAGTCCCATATATGTCGGGCTGACAGAGTAGTATGGTTGCACATGACCGTACAGGCGTTTTCTTCCCATCAGGTTCAAACCGAAATAATCCGTAATCTCAAACCAAATCTCTGTTTTGATGAGAATGACTATGGTGAGGCTTAAGACAATCAACACGGCACCTATGGCAACTGTGTAGTTGATCTGATTTCTTTTGCTGAAGAGCTTGGCGACAACGATATAGATGATTCCTACGGCCACAGCAGGCAACAGGATTCTCTTAAGACCTGTCACAAAGTAGAAACCCAAAGCCAGGATATAGAACTTGCGCCAGTGTTCATCCTTTCCGGCTGCTATGTAATAGGCCAGAAGGATTCCGATTCCGAAGGTCAGGTCTTGAACTTCCAGTTTTGTAGAAATGACATTATCAGCAGAACCTGCAGACAAGAGGAATCTTGTGAATTCCACTATAGTTGTCACCACTCCGAATCGTCTCATGACATCAAGTAGGATCAGAGTGTTGGCAATAATGAAGCCTAAGGCGGTGTACTCTATTGCCTTTTTCCCGAACATCGCTCCTGCGAAAATCAACATGGAAAGAAGCAGAAGCTGATAGAGGGCAAGAGATGAACCTCTGAGAATTGATGCCAGAGTTTCTCTCTGCCAAACCCATAGTGAAATGGACCAGACAACAACGATTATGTTCGGAATCATCTGGAAGGCCATGACGTTTACCGAAGTATTCAGCCTTGATGTGTTTCCGCTGACGAATAACCAGGCAAGACCTAAAACTATGATTGCACCATAAGCAAACTGCGTGACAAACCAGGGTATCTCAACAAGATGAAAATACCCTTGAAGGTTTGAGACTGCGATTAAACTGGCGTACATAAACCCGACAACCGGGTTTGCATACCTGTTGTTTGCTGATGGAGCCATCTTACTCTCCGTCGATTATGGTAGGAGCACTTCCTTCTTCGGCAACAACCACGTTCTCGATTCTCAGCTGAGACATTGCCATTGAGACAAGCTCTCTGATTGTTCTGGGGCTGTTTTCCGTGGCAGTTGAGGTTGCAATCTTGTATCTGATCACAACTCCGTGTTCACCGCGGTTGAAGTCTGCAACAGATCTCATCAGAACATTCTTGAAGAATGTGGACCTTGCCACATCACAGCTCGGGAACAGACCGATGAATGTGAGGCTTCCGTTATATCCGACAAAACCGAACTGCTCTGCGCTGTCCTGAATATGGGTTGCAAAGACTCGCAGAACTTCGTTTCCGGCATCTCGTCCGACAACAGCATTTATGTCGTTCATGTTTGTCAGGGAAATGACAATGACTGTGAATGGGACAGGAAGCATCTTGTTTCCGTACTTCTTGATTTCTTCATCACACTTCATGCGGTTAGGCAGGTTTGTAGCCGGGTCTGTATAGAAGTGATATTCGACAAAGTCAAGGCTTCTTCCAAGGACAACAGCAATAAGGACGCCGAAGATGAAGAACACTATGACAATCAGGACTGTGTAGAGCTTGACGTTTACAGTCTCCTTCACAAAGACAGTGGAGCGAACCTTGATGCTCTTCATTGCCTCAATCTGGATGTTCTCAGAAGCGGTCATGCTCATAAGCTTGTCCAGTGCTCTGAGTTTTCCTTCGATGAACGAGATCAGTTCTTCTACCTGAAGGATATGGCTGTTATCCACAGTCAGCTTGACTTTAGGATCTGTCGTTGTGAAAGCAGAGAATACGTAGTCGCAGTACTCATTGTCTGCTTCTTTCTGTTCAATTTCCGCTCTGAGAGTGACATAGCGGTTCAGAACATTGTCGTAGGTGTTTACACTTTCCTTTTGCGCCGTAGCCTCTTCATCAGTATTTAGAACGGATCTTACGACATAGTTGTTTCCTGAAGACTGCAAAAATCCGGTATCTGTTGTATCGCTGCCCCAATGATAGAGCATGGTCTCTTCGTTCTTCTTCTCGTAGTTCTTAAGCATTGACTCAACAACCGCAAGAGCTTCCTTGTAGTTTTGAATTGCAAGGTTGTTCTGATTCTTTCGATATTGGTAGCGTGAAATCAGAAGTTCAGAGTCGGATGTGACATGATTCTCAAGAATAGTAGAGTATAAAGAAGGTAGGTAGACAGAGTAAAGCAGGTTGTATTCGTTATACAGGTCTTGGAAACTGTAGCCTGAGGCTGAGGATCTGAAAGTGATACCAGAATCAATGATCTGTTTAAGATAATTGATATCCGACGTGATAAAGCCGTCTATGACCTCAGCCCACTCAATGTAATCGTAGTTCAGATTCTGAAGAGATTCGACGCTGTTCGGAACCTGAGAAACGGCCATGTATTTTGTCGAGAACAGCTTTATGAAGCTGTCAACAATTGCTTCCACAACCTGACGGGCGCTTGAGGCTGACTCATTTTTTGCTGATTCATATGAGACAATGTAGCGTGTGGGGAAGAAGTCATAGCTGTTTCCTTTTGCCCACTGAGCTGCCTGTCTTGCCGAATCCTCGTCAGAGATGACGGCAGAGACACTTGTTCTTCTTCTGACGGAGTCGACACTGTCACTTCTTCCCAGACTGTCAAGTGCGTTCCAAATGACCGCAGAGGACTTGATTTCTTCAACATCAATCGCATTGCCCGACGGATAAAGGCCCTTTTTCGCATCGGTATTGGTGAACTCAATCATCATGGATGCCTTATAGGTCTGATTCGAGGAGACAATGTAGAAGAAGATTACTCCGCTCAGGATGGAAAGAACTGCAATCAGCCACCACCACTTACGGATATAACGTGAAAGTTGGAATTCTCTCATCATACCTTCTCTTCCTCCTTTCTGAAGACAGTGGCAGCAACGCCATACCATGCGGATGCAACAAGTCCGGCAAGCAGAGCAACCAGGGCTGAAGCCTTGATTCTGTAAGCGGACGAGATGCTGTCTTCTGCGATATTGAAGTAAATAGAGTTCTTGAAGCTTGATTCTTCATAATCATGAAGAACCTTACCGATTCTCTGAATGAGCGAGTTTACGTTCTGTTTCATTTCGCTGATCATCGTATTTGCTGTGATGTACTTCTGGATGTCTGTTTCAGCTGCATAGGTTCTTTCAATAGCCTTGTCGATAAGCTTGAGTTCTTCGGTATTGGACTCAAGGATTTTGGCAAAATCCATTGAAGAGACTGTAAGATCATCCATTCCTGTGCCGGTTCTGGTCATCTGAAGACCGTTTGTCTTGTCATAGACCGGAATCATGACGAATGTGATCATTGCCTTGTCATACATTGTCAGAGCATCCTGTCGGATTTTGTAGCGTGCCTCGGCTCCTTGTGCCGCCTGGCTTATCAAGAAACGTCTGTAAATAAGTTTGTCTCTGTATCTTTCAGGATTGCGGAAGAGGTTGTTGTTTGTAACATATGCTGTGTATTTGTTCAGATAGATGTCTCTGAACGATACTACGGAATCTGCGAGAGAACGGAATGTTTCTCCCTCTGTCTGGTAGTTGTATGTTCCGCTTTCTGTCTGCATGGTCTCAAGATAGGTGATGATGTTGTCAATCTTGACTTCCATGATGTTGGCGAACTCCACATACTCCCAAGCCTCTGTCTCTGACCAGTCAATATCAAGAACACCATCGTTCTTTCCATAGTGATCCAAGAAGTAATTCTTGTAAGTCTGAAGAATTATTCCCAGCATTGACCTTGCACTGATTCTTTTGGGAAGGTATTTGTTTGTCAGAGAGATAGAGTACTCTGTGGCAATATACATCTTCTTGGGTTCCTGGGAACCTGATGATGTCACAGAAAGGCTTTTCTTCAGCTGATCCAGGCTCAGCTCGCCTTCAAGGCCTGCAAGAGAGATTGACTTTGAAAGGACCTCATCGCCCGAAAGTTCGTTGATGTTGAACCTTGAACCGTTCGGATTCAGGCCTTCATAGGCGTGCTCATACCGCAAGACAAGCCTTGCGCTTACAGAGTCCTCGGCATGAAGGCCGCTATGGACTGCGAATGCTGCAAAAGCCACAAACATAAGGAAAAAAATCCAGAGCTTATGTTTCCATATCTCCAGGATGACGTAAGTGAGCTTCTTTCCATCATCTTGATTTCTGTTTTTAGAGGCCATACTTTTCACTTCTCCTCATCAGTGAAGATGTCAGGACAAAGACCTTTGAAAGAGCCTTTATCACTTATCTTTTTCGCCGGAACCCCTGCCCAGGTGGTTCCAGGCTCATCAATCGATTTTACGACAACAGCATTCGCGCCTATTGCGACATTATCGGCAATGCTGATATCTCCGATTATCTTTGCCCCTGCACCGATATAGACGTTGTCACCGATGACCGGTGCCTTGGGGTTTCCGTCTGTTGCACCGATTACAACCATGGCATGAATCCTGCAGTTTTTGCCTATTCTTGCCTTTGAATTGACAATCAGTGCACCGTAATGAGCTATTGAAAGGCCCGGGCCGAATACATTCAGCGGAATTCCGAATCCGAGCCTCACGCTCTTTTTCAAAAATCTGGCCTTATAAATCAAAGCTATGATTCTGCCTGCGGGAGTCTTTGAGCAGTTGATATGATATTCGGTTTTACGCAGAAGAATCTGAAAACGCCAGACTTCATCGCCGAAACGGGAAGGGCGTTTTTTACCCTTGCACCAAAGAGCAATCTTGTCCTGCTTCAGATATTCCTTCAGGTCTTTCCTGCTTTCTATCATATGCTTCTCCAATGTCACTTGATCAGGGCGTTGAACTTTTCCATTACAACGTCCGTAGAAAAACGTGACATACTCTCCTCGCACCCCATCTGTATATTTTTATATAAATCCTTATTCGTGTAAAGTTCACATAAAATTTCGGCTGCCTTGTCATTGTCCCTGAACGGATAGATGAATCCGTTCTTGCCGCTGTTTATGACTTCGCTGTTATAAAGCCAGTCATTTGCGATGATCGGGATTCTGGCGCTGAAGGCATCCAAAGCCGTTCCTGCAAAGCATTCGCACTCAAAATATGTGGGAAACAGAATTGCAAAACAGCTTCTGAGAGTTTCGACCGTCTGACTGGATTCTCTGGCTCCCATGTACTTTGCAATGCCGTTTGCTTCCTTCAGAGCCTTGTCCAGCTCTTCTTTGAAGTCATCGTACATCTTTCCGTAGATTTCCAGGGTAAACAGATCCTGTTTGCAAAGAGCGTTTGCCTTCTTCACAATCTCAATGGCATCCAGAATTCCCTTGTCCTTTGTCACGCGGGAGTAGGTGCAGACTCTGACTGGCTTTTCCTTCCAGTGGTCAAAAACTACAGCAGGAACATAGTCACGGCAGTTGGGAAGGTACTGAGCTTTCTTTACTCCCAGATCCTGAAGTTCCTTGGCAAGCTTTATTGACTGAACGTGTGTTCCGTCAAAGGCTGCGATGTATTTTGTCAGAGTAGGTCTTCTCTTTAAGACTTCGGCAAGATCTCCTCCTGTGACTATGTACTGAATCTTTGCCTTGTAATGCCTGTTTAGGATCTCTGTCACGGGAGCAAAGATCTCTATGTTCTGACCGGGCATGAAAAGAACGTTCTCACACTCTCTCAGGGCTCTTTTGATGTTTGAAAGAACTCTGAAAGGATGTTTTTTTGCACTGTCTATGTTGGCAAAGAGAACCTGATCCTCTCCGTATCTGTCGGAGAACCACTTTCTGAGAGTTCTGATCTTTACGGCCTGACCTGTGGCAAAGCGAGCTCCGCTTCCGGCAACGCCTATGATTCCTAGTTTCTTCTTATCCTTCACAATCTTTTCCTATTTCATCCTATCAGCAAGAGTGGAGAGAACACTGTCCGAACTGAATCTGACAGCGCTTTCTGCGCAGCCTTGCTGGATTTTCTTATACAAATCGGGATACTTGTAAAGCGAGACAAGGAGGCTTGCCGCCTCGTCGGTATCTCTGAACTTGTACAGAAAACCGTCTTCTTTGTTACGTATCACTTCTGAATTGAACTTCCAGTCGTTTGCGATTATGGGTGTGCGCGACAAAAACGCATCAAGAACCGTGCCTGCAAAACATTCGCCTTCGTAGTATGTGGGAAAGAGAAGGGCGAACTGCTTTTCTAATGTTTCCAGCGTCTCATCGGCGTTACGTGTGCCTTCATACTTCATCACATCTCTGTTTTCATTGCAGAGCCTTTCAAAGCTTTCCTTGTAAGATGGGTCCACAGCTCCGAAGACATCAAGAAAGAAAGCCTTCTTTTTCAGAACTGCATTGGCCTTCTTTACAACATTGGCCGCATCGGCTATTCCCTTGGACTCGGTGACCCTGGAATATGTGCATACGTGAAGGGGCTCTGTCATATCCTTCTTGCCGTCAAGGTCCACATAATCACGGCAGTTGGGAAGATACCAGGCATTTTCAAGGCCGATGCCCTCAAGATCGCGTACAAGGCTTTCTGTCTCGGCACATACTGCGTAGAACTTTTTGGTGGCACGTCTTATGTAGCTGTGCTTTTTAAGAAAATCTGCAAGCCAGCCACCGATTACGATGAAGAATGTCCTTCTGTGAAAGAGTCCGTTAATGGCCGAAACAAGGCCGGGGAAAATCTTTACGCCGTGAGGGGCGGGGAAGATCATAACGTTATTGCAGCCCTTGATTGCCTTAAATACGTGAGAGACTAGGGCAAAGGGATGCTTTTTCCAGCCGTACGTGTTGACTATGACTATCTGGTCATCACCGTAGCGGCGTTTCATCCAGTCTGTGATAAAGACTGTCTTGACCGCCTGGCCTGTGAGATACTTAGGTCCTGTGCCGTATTGTCCGATGATAGCTAGCTTCTTCATTCGGCACCTTTGAGGGATTCTTTATAGACGGTATCGTATTCTACCATCTCTCCGCGATAGATGCGGATCATCTGCTCAACCGCAAGGTCCCAGCTGTATTTGCTTGTGATGTAGTCGGCGGACTTTGACCTGTAGTTGTCTACAATCTTAGGATTGTCCAAAAGATTCTGAAGCTTCTTTTGCAACGTTTTTACATCGCCTTTGGGGAACTGCTCGGCATAGCTTCCTGTGACCTCGGTATTTTCGGGAATGTCGCTAACAAGGTCGCAGCATCCGTATGACATGGACTCTAAAAGGGTGTTTGCCATGCCCTCGAGATTGCTGGGGAGGGTGAAGATGTAAGCATTGCTGTAAAGCTCGGAAGTGATATTTCCTTTGACCTGTCCGATGAACATGATTCTGTCATCGCCCTGGGCCATATCGGTGAGCTTTTTGTAGTAGCTGTGGTTGCTGTCTCCGCCTGCTATGACAAGCTTTTTGTCTGTCTTGCAGCCTCTGAAGGCCTCGATCAGATAATGAAGGCCCTTTTCCGGCTCGACGCGGCCAAGTGAGAGAATGTAGCTGTCTTTGACAAGACCCCAGTTCTGCGTAATCTCGTTTGCTGCTTTCTTCTCTGGCTTGACGATTCCGTTTGCAAAGCACAACACGTCCTTTCCGTACTTTTGATTCACGTAGTTTTTCATGTTCTGAGAAAGAACAAGGCATGCATCGGCACGCTTTACGGCAAGGCGCTCGCCCTTTTCAAGGTACCACTTGGCAAAGTGGCCCCATTTGTCACGCTGGCTGTCAAAGCCGTGAATCGATGCCACGCAGCGCTGGCCGAAGAACTTTGCAAGCCCTATCATCACGCAGGGACCTGAGGCTCTGTAGCTTATGACATCATAGTGCTGGAATATGGCATGGATTGTGGCAAGGAAAGAATAAATCAGGACGCCGAAGCCTCCGTTGGGGGTAGGGACTGTGACGATTTTCACTCCCTTGTATTCCTTAAGCTTTTTCTGGTTGTACTTCTTGCCGTTGATGTTGTCGCTTCCGCGGTTGTAGACGGTTACGCTGTGGCCCAGTGCCACCATCCTTACAGCATGCTCTTCGACACCTTTTTCAATTCCGCCTTCATTGGACGGAATGCGCTTATGTCCGATTATCGCGATTCTGAGGGATTTTTTGGTAGAGAGGTCCTTCTTCATCAGACGGCACCCTCTCTCTTGAAAAGAACAACCGCTGTCTTGAACAGGATGCTGGCATCAAGGCTCAGAGACCAATGCTCTATGTAGTAGCGGTCCAATGCGACAATCTCATCAAAATCGGTGATTTTGCTTCTGCCGCTTACCTGCCACATTCCGGTAAGGCCCGGACGGGTGCTCATTCTGATTCTGTGGCTTAGTGAGTATTTGTTCCATTCATCCTTCGTGGGCGGTCTTGTTCCAATGAGGCTCATGTCGCCCTTGAGGATGTTGAAGAACTGCGGGAACTCGTCAAGGCTGGTTCTTCTGATGAAGTTTCCGATTCCCTTCGGGTTTCCGTTCTTATCCTTCTTCTCGCTTCCGATGATTCTGGGGTCATCGTCGATTTTGAACATCAGGCCGCTTGAGATCTTGTTCTGCTTCTCAAGCTCTGCCTTGCGCTCTTCCGCATCAAGATACATGCTGCGGAACTTGTACATCTTGAAGACCTTTCCGTTCTTTCCGATTCT
>JAGBRG010000166.1 GCA_017632495.1 Spirochaetales bacterium | reverse complement strand
TGGTGGCTGAGGAGCTTGTGGCAATTGCCTTTCTCTCCAAGACCGCAGTCTGCTGTGAAGCATCTTCGGAAACCGGTGTGCTTTGTGTCTGCTCTGTCTCGGCAGTGGCTGTCGCAGTGGTGTTGTTTGTGAAAAACGTCCCCTGGATCACCATACTGACGGTGAGCACTAAGGTAATAAGAATTATGGCTAGGACAGTTTTCTTTTCCATACTTTACTCCTGATTGTTCGATAAACAGAAATGAGACGTCCGTAAAAAAGAAGAATCAGCCCACAAGTGAGCCGCTTCTCTCTATAAGATCGAGTATCAGAGTCTTCTTTTCTTCAAACGTCATGGTGCTGCCGTCAGACGGGTACACAACGACAGCAAAATCCAGTCCACGCTGAATCCTCTCCTGATTTGTCCTCCAGATTTCTTTTATCTGGCGGCGGATACGGTTCCTCTGGACTGAATTTCCATAGTGTCTTACAGGTATCACAATGAGCCTGCTGTAAGGAAGATCATTCTTCGCTACAGACAACTTAAAGCAGGAAAGAGACTGTCTTTTTCCTGCTTTCATCACATTGTCAATATCTGCTTTTTTTCTGATTATCTGGTTCTTAGTAAGGCTTCTTCTCATCAGAGACTGTGAGACTGTGTCTGCCCTTAGCTCTTCTTCTTGCCAGAACGAGGCGTCCGCCCTTTGTTGCCATGCGGGCTCTGAATCCAAACTTTCTGTTTCTCTTGACTTTACTTGGCTGGTAGGTTCTCTTGCCTTTGTAACTCATGGTTTATTCTCCATTTAATCGCTTAAAGCGGGATTTTCGTTTTAGTCAGGGTATACCTGAGCAATTGAGTATAGATTTAATGCTTTTATTCGTCAAGTGGTGCGCCTGGTTTTAACGCGCGTAACTATTTTCTTCAAATCAAGTTCAGGGAAAACTCCGGTAATCTTTTTTATTATCTCTGGGCTGTTCATCCTGATGTATGAGGCTCTGGACGGATGATCACATATCAGATAAAGAACTCCGTCCTTATAGCGCTCACAGACCGCATGCTCTGCAATTGCGCTTCCTGCAAAATCCTTCCACCTTATTACAATCTGGTTTATGGGGTCCTTAAGATCTATGTTGAATCTATCAAGAACCTGATCAAGAAAAACTTCTCCGGAAACCGGGTCTTCTGCAGCCAAAGCTCTGTAATTATCCTTCTTCTTATAATCAGTTTTTCCCATGGAAAGACCCCTCTGTTACTGTGTACATCAAAGTCTGTGAACCTTCAAGTTCAAACATACTTCCGAAGTATTTTTCTTCAGGAAGAAATGTAAAGAAGGCCTGATTATAATGTCCTAGATATGATAGATAACGTGCTCTTTTCTGTGAATCAAGCTCTAGTAGGACATCGTCTATTAAGAATATCGGATTCTGTCCTGTCTTCTGTCTGTAAAAAGACGCCTGGGCTGATCTGAACACAAGAGAGGCAAGTCTCATCTGTCCTGTGGAGGCTGATGATGTGAAAAGTCCGTTTTTGTCACTGATAAGGAACCTGTCTCTGTGAGGTCCGCTTGTGGTTGTGTTCATCTTAAGATCCACATCTCTCTGATTAAAGAGCTTCTCTATTATTCCCTCTATTCCAAGTTCCTCATTCCAGGAAGGTCTGTAGTTTATCTCTATTCCCCTGTCTTCCTGAGAAACGGCATTGTAGATATCTGGAAAGATAGCAGAAAAAGATGTGGCTACAGCTCTTCTTGATTTCATTATCTGAAAGCCGTATGAAGCAAGTTTTTCATCATAGATATCAAGAAGTTCTGTCCTCTGATCCTTGATTGCTGCATTTCTCTGTTTCAGAATAATTTTGTATTTTCTAAGATCATCAAAGAAGACTGGATCATACATTGTCATTGTCTGGTCAAAGAAGCGCCTTCTGTTTTCAGGCTCTCCACGGACAAACTCAATGTCATCATGTGAAAATACAATGCATGGAAGACAGTAGATAAGCTCTTTTCTGTCTCTTACTTCCTTAGAATCAAGCTTTATTTGTTTTTTTCCTTCAGAAAAGGATAGTTCTGCCTTTCTTTCAAGACCCTGGGAATCTTCGAATATGGAACTTAGATACATCATATCCTTCCCATGGCTGATGATGTCTCTTATGTTCTGAGTTCTGAAGGAAGTTCCGTAACAGAGCATATACACAGCCTCAAGGAGGTTTGTCTTGCCTTGTCCGTTTTCCCCAGTGAGTATTACCTGTTTTGCTGAAGTATCAATCTGTCTGTCCTTGATGTTTCTG
>JAGBRG010000165.1 GCA_017632495.1 Spirochaetales bacterium | reverse complement strand
GATCGCGCCTGATTTCGGATGCCGTCATGCAGTAGCCGTTTCTGGGATCGGTGTCATGATGGTTCACACCTTTGAACTTTATCTTGTGTCCGTTCAGAAGGTACAAATTGCCCTTGATTTCAATGTTCTTAAAGCCGATTCTCTGATGGATGCAACTGAACTCGGTTTCTATGTAAAGATCATAAAGGACAGGGTTTTCCGCACTCCAGGGGGTTACCGAAAGCCCGTCGAAAGAGACTGCAGCTTCACCTTCCGAAGATCGGGCCTGTTTGACCAAAGAAAAGGCCTTTCCGTCTGAAGTCGGACCTTCCAAGGTGAAAGTCACATTCTCTCCGTCTGAAAGATAGGCACGGATGTCTGCGCTGTAGGTATTGCCCAATCCCCTAGTGCGGATATCAATATCATTTACATCGTCACGGGCCGATGTACGTAGCAGTACATCACGGAAGATTCCGTTGTTCCTGAACATGTCCTGACACTCTAAATATGTGCCGTTACACCAGCGTCTGACTACGCAGACAAGCTCGTTCTTACCCTCTGTGATAATCTTGGTGATATCAAATTCTGCAGTATTGTGAGACTCTTCGGAGAACCCCACGAATGTGCCGTTCACATGAACTTCTATGCAGCTGCACACCCCCAAAAACGACAGAACGTGACGCTTTGTAATATCGGACACTTCAAAGAAAGTCCTGTACAGTCCCACATGGTTCATCTCATCAGACGGAGCCTTCTTAAAACCGTCCAGGGCACTGAAGTAGCCCTTAACAGGTCCTGTGGTAGGAATCACAGGCGGCTTATAGGCAAACGGATAGCGAACATTAAGATACATGGGCTTTCCGAAGCCGCGGTACTGCCACACCGAAGGGACATCGATCTTGCCGAATTGAAGCTCACTGCTTTCGAAAACAAGAGGAAGCTCGTTGGGGTTGTCATAGTAGTTGAAATCCCACTGTCCGTTGAGGCACTTCACTAAAGGCGAGCGATAGCGCTTTTCATCAAGCGGTATTCCCTCTAAAGCTTTGCGCGACGGATATGGAATGAAATAACTTCTTCCAGGAAGTCTGTTGACATCTATAGTGCCGAAGTCACTGTAGTATCTGCTTTGAAGTCTGTACTGCACGCTGTCAATCATAATGCATAATTCGGATTCGGACTACTATCAAAAGTTTAGTTAAATGCAGCCCGCATTTATCAGTATGATAGACACGATTATTCGGTTATAATGCAAAAAGGCCCCAGGGCCGCGGAGGTGAGCATGAGCTACGCAGATAAGGTTTTTGTCGCAAACATCAAGGACATTCTGGAAAACGGATTCTCGGACGAAGGACTTAACGTCAGACCGCACTGGGATGACGGAACGCCCGCACACACAATCAAGAAGTTCGGAATCGTGAACCGCTACAATCTGCAGGAGGAGTTTCCAATTCTCACCATCCGCAGAACCTACATCAAAAGCGCAATGGACGAGCTTTTGTGGATCTGGCAGAAAAAGAGTAACGACATCCACGAGCTCAAAAGCCATGTCTGGGACAGCTGGGCCGACGAAAAAGGAACCATCGGCAAGGCCTACGGCTATCAGCTGGGAGTAAAGCACAAGTACAAGGAAGGCATGTTCGACCAGGTTGACCGTGTCCTCTACGACCTTAAGAACAACCCCCAGAGCAGAAGAATCATGACCAACATCTTCGTCCACCAGGATCTAAGTGAGATGGCACTGTATCCTTGCGCCTACAGCATGACATTCAACGTAAGCGGCAACACGCTCAACGCGATTCTGAACCAGAGATCTCAGGACATGCTGGCTGCAAACAACTGGAACGTCGTGCAGTACTCGATACTTGTGTACATGCTGGCCCAGGTCAGCGGCCTTGTTCCGGGCGAGTTCGTCCACGTGATCGCCGATGCCCACATCTACGACCGCCATATCCCGATTGTCAAGGAAATCATTCAAAACGAGCAGTTCCCTGCCCCGAAGTTCTCCCTGAACCCGGATATCAAGGACTTCTACAAGTTCACAACAGACGACTATACTCTTGAAAACTACGTCTACAACAAGAAGAAGTACGACATCCCGGTTGCAATCTGAAAAACGCAATCGCACAGGAGACATAAATGCAGGCAATCCTTCACTGTGACAGAAACTGGGGCATCGGCAAGCGCAACGACCTGATGTTCAGCCTCCCCAAGGACATGAAATTCTTCCGCACCACCACTATGGGCAAGGTTGTGGTCATGGGTTCAAACACCCTCCTCTCCTTCCCGGGCGGAAAGCCCCTCAAGGGCCGCACCAACATCGTCCTCTGGCCCGGCGGCGACCCCAAGAAAGCTGCAGACGACGGCTATATCATGGTCGAAACCCTGCCCGAGCTCTTTTCGGTCATCTCCCGCTTTGACCCTGACGATGTCTTTGTCATAGGCGGGGCCATGATGTACCACACGATGCTCCCCTACTGTGACAGGGTCTTCCTCACCAAGGTCGATGCCGACGGCGGCGCCGAGGTCTTCTTCGACAATCTGGACAAACTGCCCAACTGGACCATGACAAGCCAGTCCGATCCCGAAGACGACAACGGCTACAAGATCCGCTTCACAATCTACGAGAACAAAAAGCCCCTTGCACTGGAGGCAGATAATGTCTGACAGCTCCAAAACCAAACTCAAAGAGGCCATACTCGAAAAGATCAAATCCTACGACAGGATAATCATCGCCCGTCACATCAGACCTGACGGCGATGCCATCGGCTCGGCCCACGGCCTGGCCAGAATAATAAAGCTGAGCTTCCCGGAGAAAGAGGTCATAGTCTCGGATCAGGACTCGTCGGACTTCCTGGCATTTCTGGAGACCGAGGAAGAGGACCCGGACAGCGTGGACTACAAGGGCGCCCTGGCAATAGTGGTGGACACAGGCAATGTGGAAAGGATTTCCAACAAGCACATCCAGGAAACCCGCGAGCTGATTAAGATCGACCATCACATAGACAATGCCCCGTACGGAGACATCAGCTGGGTGGAAGAGGAAAGATCTTCCACAAGCGAGATGATAACGGAGTTTCTGTACACCTTCAAAGACACTCTGAAATATGACAAGAAAGTCGCCCTTCTTCTGTACACAGGCATCATCACAGACTGCGGCAACTTCAAATATGAATGCACATCTGGCGATACTCTTCGCTATGCGGCCTTCCTTCTGGATGAAGGAATAGATATAAGCACACTGCACGCACATCTGGAACTTGAAAGCTTTTCGTACTTCAAGTTCCAGGCCCATGTCTATGAGAAGATGCAGATCACCGAAAACGGCGTGGCCTACATCTACGTGGACAAAGAAATGCAGGAGCGCTTTAACCTTTCAAAAACCCAGCAGAGTAACAGCGTTGACATGATGCAGAACATCAGAGGAAGCCTTATCTGGATTGCCTTCATCGACAATCCCGAAGGAGATATCAGAGTCAGACTCAGATCCCGTTTTGTGCCGATCAACACCCTTGCCGAAAAGTACAGCGGAGGCGGACATGCCAACGCAGCAGGAGCTACGGTTCACAGCGTTCAGGAGCTTAAGGCCCTGGTCAAAGAGGCCGACGAAATACTTAAGGATTACAAGTCAAAGAACGGAGGATGGATTTGAAGATACTTGTTACCAACGACGACGGAATCAAGGCCCCGGGTCTTGAGATTCTCGCCACTTGGGCAAAAAAGCTCGGCGAAGTGACGGTCTTTGCACCTAAGGAAGAACAGAGTGCAAAGAGCCACAGCATCAACATCCGCACACCGTTTGAAGTAAAGAAAGTCAGCCTCCTTGACGGTATCGACTGCTACAGCGTGGAGTCGTCTCCGGCCGACTGCGTGCGCTTTGCCCTGAACGGCATGAACATGGACTTTGACATAGTCTTTTCCGGAATCAACCGCGGCTACAACGTGGCCGACGACATAGCATACTCAGGCACAGTCGCAGCCATATCCGAGGCCGCCCACCTGGGTCTAAAAGGCGTAGCTTTTTCCACAGTCCCCATCTCCTTCAGCTGGGCATCCGACAGCCTGGACAGGGTCTGGAAGCACATTATTGACAACGATTATCTTGCCGTCAACGGACTTTGGAACGTCAACATCCCAGAAGACCCCAAGGACATTCTTTTGACGCGCCAGGGCCGCGCATACTTTCGCGATGTCTTTGACGAGCACTCCCAGGACCAATTTATTGCCCGCGGGACCTCGTTCTACGAAAAATCAGGCAAGCTTGAGCAGGATGTCGATGCCGTAATGAACGGCTTTATCTCCATCTCCCCGCTTACAATAGACCACACGGCGATGGACGTGTTCAGGAAACTGAGAAAGTAATAATTGATTTGCTGTGGAGCAGAGCCCTACTCTTCGATTCCCACGTCAGAACCGGAAAGGACATTCAGGCCGGCCTTCTTGAAGGTATCGGCCTTTTCATTTGTCTG
>JAGBRG010000164.1 GCA_017632495.1 Spirochaetales bacterium | reverse complement strand
GCTCCTCGTTCTTGTAATAGCCCTTCATGACAGAGGGCCCCTTCACAAGAATTTCGCCGCTTTTGGGATCGAGTTTCACATCCAGGCTTTTGAGTACAGGGCCGAGAGTTCCGACGACCTGGTTCTTAGGCCCGCATCCTGCAATGAAAGGTGATGTCTCGGTAAGGCCGTAGCCCAATGCGTACGGGAAATGGATTCTGTGAAAGAAGGCCTCGGCCTCAGAGTCAAAGGCTGCCCCTCCTACTCCGAAGAACCTCATTCTTCCTCCGAATATGGTTTTCACCTTCTTTCCGATGATTGCATAGACAAAGGGTGCGGTGAGTCTGTTACGTGCGAACTTGCCAAGCTTTGTTCCTTCCTTAATCTTGGGAAGAAGAGCCCTTCTGTAAATCTTCTCAATCAGAAGAGGCACAGAGAGCATGACCTCGGGCTGAAGCTCCTTGAAGGCAGGCATGAGCGAGTCAGTGCTGGGCGCTTTTCCCAGATAGACAATCTGAACCCCGTTGAGAATCAGAAGGACAAAGCCGATCGTAAACTCATAGACATGGCTCATCGGCAGAATCGACAGGGCCGTCCAACCCGGATGGATTTTGATGAACGGGGTCGAGCACTCGTAGGCGTTGTAGACGATGTTCCTATTTGTGAGCATCACGGCCTTGGGTGTTCCGGTTGTTCCGCTTGTGTAGATGATTGAGGCAAGATCCTCTTCGCAAGGTCTGTAGCTTTCCAGAAGCTTTATGGCTTCACTGTCAACTTCTTCCGAGCAGGTATCAGCAGCTCCAAGGCTCATGAAGTTCGTTCCGTCAAACTCATCAAAGGATGACTTTGGAACAAAGAACATGTCATCCATCCTGATGACTCCGATATCCAAACCCGTGACCTTTGAAGCGTGCTTTGAGTTGACTATCACAATTTTGGCTTCGCTATGCAAAAGAATGCTCTGAACCTCATCCCTGCTGAAATTGGGCAGAATAGGAACAGCTACAGATCCGATTCTGTTTGCAGCAAGATAGGACAGGCCCCAGTTCGGACAGCTTTCTCCTAAAATCGCTACTTTGTCACCTTTTACGATTCCCTTGTGAAGCAGAAACAAAGCAACCTGTCTGGACTTCTTTAGAAAATCCGGAAAAGAGATTCTGCTTTCAGGAACCCTCCAGGTTTGTACTGCCGTAAGATGAGGAAAAGCTGATGCAGAAGCTTCTATGACAGATGTGAGTGTCAGGTCCTTCAGCTTAAGCATCAGCTGATTCCCTTCACTTCATAACCTGCATCCGTCACGGCCTTGGTAAGGACCTGGTCTGAAACCGCTGAGCTAAGAGTCACAACAGCACATGCCTTTTCGTGGCTCACTTCGGCGCTTTTCACACCGTTGATACTTTCAAGGGCTTTTTTAACCCTTGCCTCGCAATGCGGGCACATCATGCCCTGAATGTCCATCTTCTTTGTCGAATCAGACATATTATTCTCCTTCTTGATGGTTTTCCGCTTGTCGTGCCTGGAATCATGAATCTTAAACAGGTTAAGCCTAAGTGCGTTTGAAACCACACAGAAGCTTGAAAGACTCATTGCCGCAGCTCCGAACATCGGATTCAATGT
>JAGBRG010000163.1 GCA_017632495.1 Spirochaetales bacterium | reverse complement strand
TTCACGCTTTTGAATCTCGAACTTCCTTGTTTTTCAATGCTTTCCTGTCGAGATTCAAAAATTCGCGTGAATCTCGAGCCCCATCGTCATCGGACACATTGAGGGGGAAAACACGTTGAGGGGGAAAGCCAAATAGCCCGTAAAGCCTTAGTCGACAAGATTTTCTCATGTCGGGTAGACGAACCCCTTGCGAGACTCGCCCCCCACAGATCCCGGCGTGCCGCTTTTCGGCACCGGGCTCCTTACAAAGCTTATTCATCACATTAGTATCCGTAAATACTGACATAGATCTTTGGTCTGGCCAGCGGGAAATCATTTAATAAGTCGTACAGGTTTGCCCATCTGTAGCTTCTTTTCTGGCTCCTTCTGTTGAGCCACTTAAACAACAGTGCTTCGACTTTATGTTTGAAGTTGCCCAGCATTACACTATTATCAGTAATACCGTAGTAATGGTAATAACCAACAAGAACCTGATTCAACCATTTGATTACTTCCAGTGTTGGGAGTCCTTGGACAATCAGCTTTTCTCTTATCTCCATGTCCATCTCCTTGACTTTCTTGTTGAATTTCTTCTTGCTGGTTTTCCTTTTCACCCTGAACTGTCCATTCCTCCCGTGGGAACAGTAGTGCGTGAATCCGAGAAAGGTAAAAGTGTCCGGTTTCCTGTTTTTCCAGTTCTTCATGTCTCTTTCGGCATATTTGCCAAATTTGATCAGCCGGCTCTTTTCCTTCTCTAGGTTTAGTCCAAAGTGTTCCATCCTATCGCCCAACTTCTTGTAGAACAGTTCTGCTTCATCTTTGTACTGGAAGCATACTACAAAGTCATCTGCATATACTACCAGTCCGCAGAATCCGCGTGCTTTCGGCTGGACCTTTTCTTTGAACCACCATACAAGCACATAATGCATGTATATGTTCGCGAGAATTGGGCTACAGACTGACCCTTGACCCGATCCTTCTTCGGTTTCTTCAAAGACATAGTCTTTCATGATTCCAGCCTTCAGCATAACCCGTATCAGTCGGATGATGTTCGGGTCTTTGATTCTTGATTCTACAAATCGGATAATCCATCCATGGTCAAGGTGATCGAAGAACCCTTTTATATCAGCATCAAGTACATAGCCGGTAAATTCCTTTTCCAGCATGAAGTTGAGTTTTCGCAGGGCCATGTGACAATTCCTGTTGGGCCTGAATCCCATCATTTCGTCATAGAACATGGGTTCAAATACCGCTTCAAGGATGCGCTTCAGTGCTTCCTGCACCAGTTTGTCCTCGTAGCAATATATGCTCAATGGTCTCGTCTTCCCATTGTCTTTCGGAATTTCTACTCGTCTTGCTGGTTGCGGGTAGTAAGCCTTTCTCTTCAGCCTGTCCACCAGCCTGTCAAGATTTTCATCCAGGTGTTCTTCGTACTCCGCCTTGCTCACGCCGTCGATGCCTTTGGCTTTATCGCCATCCATGGCTTCGTGGCATGACCTCAGCATCTCTTTGTTGATCAAATGACCAATCGATGTGAAAATCATCGTTGGGTTTTCGCGAGACATCTGTGATATTCTCGCCAGTTTCGTTTCCATAGGTCCCTCCATCCCTGTGTATGGTCTATGTTTCC
>JAGBRG010000162.1 GCA_017632495.1 Spirochaetales bacterium | reverse complement strand
TGCATACAGGGAACTGGGGGTAGAGTATGGCAAATAAGGAAGCTACCAGATTCGGTTTCTATGAGGGTTTGGTCGATCTTGCCAAGGTCCATGATGACATCTACGCACTGGATGCGGACCTTGCAAAGACAACAGGGTCTGTCGCATTCCAGAAGGCTTTTCCTGAAAGGTACATCGATGTAGGAATCGCTGAGCAGAACATGGTGGGAATCTCCGCAGGCCTTAGTAAGGTCGGAATTGTTCCTTTCTGCGCATCCATGGCTGTCTTTGTAGCAGGACGTGCCTTTGAAATTATCAGAAACGGTGTGTGCTATTCACGCCTGAATGTGAAGATTGTCGGAAGTCACGGCGGAATCACAGCAGCAGGAGACGGCGGAAGCCATCAGTGTGTAGAGGATATCGGAATCATGCGTTCTCTGCCCAACATGGTCGTTCTTCAGCCCTGTGACTCAAACCAGGCAAGGCTTATTGCCAAGATGGCCTATGAGCATAACGGTCCTGTCTACATCAGGACATCGCGTGAGCCCATGGAAAGCATCACAAGCCTTGATGATGAGATTCAGTTCGGCAAGGTACAGACACTCTGTGAGGGAAAGGACCTTTGCATCATCGCTTCCGGCATGATGACATGTCTCTCTCATCAGGCTCTGGATATTCTGAAAGAGAAGGGCATAAGCGCCTCTCTTGTGAATATCCACACAATCAAGCCTTTTGACAAGGACGGCGTTATTGCCGCAGTCAGAAAGGCCGGAAAGAGAGTTCTGGTATGCGAGGAGTCCAACATGGTCTGCGGACTTACAGAGGCTGTGGCAAGCTCACTTGCAGAGGAAGACGGAATAAGGATTTCACATGTTGCCATAGAGGACCGCTTCGGACAGTCAGGTGCCACGGGCGAGCTTCTTGAGGCCTATGGAATCACAAAGGAAAACATTGCCCAAAAGGCGATGGAGCTTTGCAGAAGGTAAGCGGAGGATTATTTGAGAGAGTTTCAGATTGTCGGGGTAGGATACAGCTGTGTTGATATGATCTGCATGGTTGATGACTATCCTGTTGAGAACAGCTCGACTCATATCACATCCAGAATCATCCAGGGCGGAGGGGCCTCGGCCACGGCCATCGTGGCAGCTTCAAGGCTCGGTTCAAAATGCGCCTTCATCGGAAACCTGGGAAATGACATGGTTTCGGATGAGTGCATCAGGATGTTCAAAGAGGAGGGGGTCTGCACCGACTATCTGATAAAGCGTGATGACTGCTTCGGTCTTGAGTCTTTCGTGATGGTGGACCCAAAAAGCGGGTCCAGGACAAAGTTTCCCCAAAGGGACTTCAATCCGCCCATCGATTGGACGCAGAATCTGAAGGATGTCATCAAAAACTGCAGCGTGGTGCATCTTGACGGAACACACTACGAGAATGCGCTGAACGCTGCAAAGATTGCCAAGGAGTACGGGGTTACGGTTTCACTGGACGGATGCTCGATGCAGGCGGACAATGAAAAAAACAGAACCCTTGCAACCTTGGCTGACATACTGATTATGAACAGTAAATATCCGTTGCGTGTGAGCGGAAAACCCACGTATAATGAGGCTCTGATTGAGATGTCGACGTGGGGAAGGAAAAAGATCGTCGGATGTACCCTTGGAGAGGACGGAAGTAAGTTCCTGATTGACGGAGAGGTTGTTGATTTCCCCAGCTTCAAGGCTCCCAAGGTGGTTGATACCACCGGTTGCGGAGATGTATTTCACGGCTCTTTCCTCAGCGCATATGTCTCGGGTATGGGTCTTGGAACCTGCATAAGGTTTGCAAGTGCAACTGCAAGCTGTAAGTGTGCAGTCCCGGGAGGCAGAGCCGGAATTCCCGACAGAAAGACGGTTCTGAAAATGATTGGTGAATAACTACACAGAAAGTGTAGAAAAGAAAAGGAGAAAAATATGAAGAAAGCATTGATGATTTTGCTTATCGCTCTGGTTGCAATGACAGCCATCTTCGCACAGGCCGCTTCCGAGCAGAAGGCCGGTGGATCCGGAGACCTGATTCTTTACACAACCGTGAGCCAGGCACACTACGACATTGCCATCGCAAAGTTCAACGAGCTCTACCCGAACATCACTGTTTATTACACATACGGTGGTGCAGGTGACTGCAAGGCAAGAATCCAGGCTGAGGCTGCAAACCCGCAGGCCGACGCAATGTTCGGCGGACTTCAGTATGCCGACCTTGATGCATATGGACAGTACTTTGAGTCCTATGTCAGCAAGAATGACGACAAGATGCTGTCTGACTACCGCAACAAATCCGGCAAGCTCACATTCCACGATGTCCAGCTTCCCGTCATGGTCGTAAACGATGCTCTTGAGAAGGAGCTTGGAGTCAAGGTCACAGGATGGGCATCACTTCTTGATCCGAAACTCTACGGCAAGGTTGTCATGGCCAACCCGACTTCTTCTTCATCTGCATGGAACAACCTCCAGTGCCTGCTGACAGACTTCGGCGGCTGGGACAGTGACGCAGCTTGGGATTACATTGCAAAGCTCATGCAGAACGGTCTTGTCGTTGTCAGCTCATCATCAGTTCCCGGAAAGTCAACATTGGCCGGTGAGTACGCTGTCGGTCTTTCATATGAGCCGGCAATCGTCAAGCTGCTTGATGCTGGTGAGACAGGCGGACACATGGTCTACTGGGAAGAGGGTGTGACAAGCGTTGGATTCGCTTCAGCTATCATCAAGGGTGCTAAGAACCTTGAGAACGCAAAGCTGTTCATGGACTTCCTCCAGAGCGATGCAGGACAGCAGTCCTACCTCGATGCTGCAGCAAGACCTGCAACAACAACAAAACTTTCCGGCGGCAGCGCAAGAATGGTTGATATCACAACAATCAACTACAAGGATGCTGACACAGAGGCTCTTGCCAAGAACAAGGCAGCCATCTGCGACAAGTGGAACGAGTACTGGGCAAAGTACGGAAAGAACTGATTCGGATTCGAATCTCTTTGTGGCCCCGCCTCAGGGGCCACAAAATTTGTCCTATGAATTAGGACCAAAACAACTATACAAGCGGAGTTGATGTAATATGGATGTCAAAATCACGATTAATAATGCAGTAAAGAAGTATGGCGATTTCGTGGCCATTCCGGATTTGTCCCTGGAGATTCAGCCGGGAGAGTTCTTCACCCTTCTTGGTCCTTCAGGTTGTGGAAAGACAACTCTGCTCAGAATGATTGCCGGATTCAACTCAATCGAAGGCGGAACCTTCTACTTCGGTGACCGCCTGATCAATGACCTTGATCCGTCTAAGAGAAACATCGGAATGGTGTTCCAGAATTATGCAATCTTTCCACATCTCACAGTAAGAAAGAACGTTGCTTTCGGACTTAAGAACAAGAAGCTTCCGAAAGAAGAAATAGCTGCCAAGACAGAGGAATTCATGGCTCTTATGAAGATCTCCGAGTATGCGGACCGTCTTCCTGAGAAGCTTTCCGGAGGACAGCAGCAGAGAGTCGCCCTTGCAAGAGCTCTGGCCATAGAGCCTGAGGTCCTTCTGATGGACGAGCCCCTTTCAAACCTCGATGCCAAGCTCAGAGTCGAGATGAGAACCGTAATCAAGGAGATCCAGAACAGACTGGGAATCACAACTGTCTACGTCACACACGACCAGGAAGAGGCCATGGCGGTTTCCGACAGAATCGCAGTCATGAATCTCGGTGTGATTCAGCAGATCGGCTCTCCTAAGGCTTTGTATCAGAGACCGGCCAACCAGTTCGTCGCAACCTTCATCGGACGCACCAATCTGATGGAGGCCATGGTCAAGGTAGAAGGCAAGGACAAAGCCATTGTGTTCAACAACGGCTACACGGTGAAGATGAAGAACCTCACCGATGTCACAGACGGTCAGAAAGTCGTAGTTTCCGTCAGACCTGAAGAGCTTGTGATCAATTCCAAGTCCGAAAGCGGAAGTCTTGTCGGAAAGGTTCTCTACAGCACATTCTTGGGTCTGAACACACACTATGTCGTTGAGCTTGCCGACGGAACCAGGGTCGAGATCATCCAGGAGTCTCTTATTGATGACATCATCGAGAACGGAACACAGGTCGACCTTACCGTAAAGGCTGAGAAGATCAACGTGTTCACGGAAGACGGTGAGAAGAGCCTGGTCAAGTGAGGTCACTATGAAGAAGAAAGCGAAATTCGATTTCTGGGTCATAATCAGCCTGATTGTGCTTGCCCTGTATCTGCTCTTCATGGTCTATCCTCTTTTCAAGATTGTCAGGCAGTCTGTACTGGATGAAAAGACCGGAGCTCTTACCTTCAAGCACTTCATCAAGTTCTTCAGCCAGACCTTCTATTTCAGGACTCTGACCAACAGCTTCAAGGTGGCAATCTGTGCCTGCGGAATATCCCTTGTTCTGGGCATTCCACTTGCATACTTCTACAACATGTATGAGGTCAAGGGAAGAAAGACTCTTCAGATGCTGATCATCCTGTCATCCATGTCCGCCCCGTTCATCGGAGCCTATGCATGGGTCAAGCTTCTGGGAAGAGCAGGAGCCATCACAAAGATGATCAAGGCCGTGTTCGGGATAACCATTCCGAACATCTACGGTTTCAACGGAATCCTCTTGGTTCTGTCTCTGAAGCTGTTCCCTCTGGTCTTCATGTATGTCTCAGGTGCGATGAAGAACATAGACAAGTCGCTTCTGGAGGCATCGGCCAACATGGGAGTCAGCGGAGTCAAGAGATTCTTCAGAATCGTCATTCCACTTTGCATGCCGTCCATTCTGGCTGCAGCCCTTATGGTCTTCATGAGAGCCATTGCGGACTTCGGAACTCCTCTTATGATAGGTGAGGGATTTACGACCTTCCCGGTCATCATTTACAACGAGTACGTAGGTGAGGTGGGAACCAACCACAACTTCGCCTCGGCAATCGCAGTCATCGCAATTCTGATTACGCTTGCCTTCTTCCTGGTTCAGAGATATCTGACAAAGAAGAACAGCTTCTCAATGAGCGCGATGAACCATGTCGAGAGAAAGAAGGCCAAGCCGCTCGGAAATTTCTTCATCCATCTTTACAGCTACGGCCTTGTTGCCCTGGCTCTTCTTCCCCAGCTGTACCTTGTCTATCTCTCATTCAGAAAGACAAACCCCAGCGGAGAGGTTTTCCAGGATGGATTCTCACTTCAGAGCTACCAGCACGTGTTCAGCAGAATGGGCAACACCATCTGGAACACAATCAGGATCTGCGGAATGGCACTGATTCTCATCATCATCCTGGCAGTCCTGATTTCATATCTCACAGTAAGACGCAGAAATGTCCTGAATGCCACAATCGATACTCTTTCGATGGTTCCATACGTAATTCCGGGTGCCGTTGTCGGTATCTCCATGATTCTTGCATTCAACAACCGCTACCTGCCTCTGGTCGGAACGGCTGCAATCATGATCATTGCCATGTGTGTCAGAAGAATTCCGTACACAATCAGATCTTCTGTAGCCATACTGGCCCAGATTCCGCTGTCAATCGATGAGGCTGCCGAGTCCCTTGGTGCCAGCAAGTTCAAGACACTGGTCAAGATCACGGTTCCGATGATGTTCAACGGACTCTTTGCCGGAGCCATCATGAGCTGGGTCACACTGATTACAGAGCTTTCATCATCCATGCTTCTGTATTCATTCAAGACACAGACTTTGAACATTGCAGTCTACAAGGCTGTTGCAAACGCAACTGACGGAAGAGCCTGTGCTCTGGCCACAATAGTATCGCTGTTCACCGTCCTCTCACTTATTCTCTTCAACAGAGTCTCCAAGGACGGAGAGATCATGATGTAAGACCGATTCTCCCGGTAAAAAAATACCTCAAACGAACGCTCCCTCGATTCCGAAGGAGCTTTCTTTTTTTGATTTAGATTGG
>JAGBRG010000161.1 GCA_017632495.1 Spirochaetales bacterium | reverse complement strand
TATAAAGCACATAATAACTGACTATCCTTCGGACCATCTGAGCATCTATGCCCTGACATTGGAGGAGGGAACGCCGCTTTACAGAAAAAAGCCCGCTCTGCCTGATTCTGATGAGCAGTATGTAATTTTAAGCCGCATATGGTCTTATCTTGAAGACATAGGCTTTGAGCACTATGAGGTTTCAAACTTTGCCAGAAACGGAAAAAGGTGTCTTCACAACTGCCGATATTGGGCTTACAAACAGTATGTGGGCTTAGGTCCTGCCGCGGCCTCCACAGCTTTTTCAGCCGATAATAAAGTAACTCGTTATGTTTTCAGGCCATCGGTTTCCGACTATGTGAAAACGGGCCTGTTTGAGGGCTTTGAAGAAGAAAAGCTTTCTGAGAAAGAGGCTGCCGAGGAAGAGATTCTGATGGGGCTCAGGTACAAAGGCGGCCTTGATCTGAAGCGTCTTTCAAAGAGGGTGCACAGGGATATCGATCTGAGCATGATGACAAACATCGAAGGGTTTTCGGAAAAGGACGGTTTTCTCGTGCCTGATGACAGCGGTCTGATGGTTGCCGATGCAGTTGCTTCGCGCATTGTGGATGCGTTGTATTGACAGTAAAAAACCACCGATGTTATATTCATTAGGTAGTCTTTTTTATTATTTAAAGGGGAAAATATGTCAGGTCACAGCAAGTGGGCAACCATCAAGCACAAGAAAGGAATTGCTGACCAGAAGCGTGGTCAGAAATTCACAAAACTCATCAAGGAGATCAGCGTCGCTGCCAGAATGGGCGGTGCAGATCCCGATATGAACGCAGCACTCAGAACAGCCATTTTGAAGGCAAGAGCTGAGAACATGCCTAAGGACAACATCGAAAGAGCCATCAAGAAGGGTTCCGGTGAAATGGGCAATGCAGTGTTCATGGAACTTGTCTATGAGGGATATGCACCTGGCGGAGTTGCCATCATCGTTGATACACTGACAGATAACAAGAACAGAACAGCAGCTGATGTCAGAAGCACTCTGACAAAGCTCGGCGGATCTCTTGGATCCTCCGGTTGTGTTTCATACATGTTCCAGACAAAGGGTGTCATCACATATGACGCATCCAAGTATTCAGAAGAAGACATCTTCAACGCAGCTTTGGAAAACGGAGCTGAGGATGTCACCAATGAAGACGGAGTGATTGAGGTCACAACATCTCCTGCTGATTTTGGTGCGGTTCTTGAGGCCATGCAGGCTGCAGGATTCGAGCAGGACAGCGCAGATGTCAGCAGAATCGCAGACCAGACAGTCACACTGGACAAGGAGAAGGCTCAGAAGGTCATGAACATCGTCGAGCGTCTTGAGGATCTCGATGACGTCCAGAGCGTAGCAACCAACCTTGAGCTTCCGGACGATTTTGACGAAGAGTAATTGATATGCACATTCTTGGCATAGATCCAGGAATAGCCAATACGGGCTGGGGCATCCTCGACTTTGTCGGGCAGAGGTTCCAGCCTGTTTGCTATGGAGTGATCAACACAGATCCTTCCGAGAAACTCGAAAAGCGCATCGCTGTCATTGCAGAAAGCGTAGCTCAGATCATCGAAAAGTATGATGTAAAGCATGTTTCCATGGAAGATATCTTCTTTGCCAAGAACGAGGTAAGTGCAATCGGAGTTGCAAAGGTAATAGGGGCGGTGATACACGCCGCCTACAAGGAGAATGTGGAGGTATCCATGTTCACACCTATGCAGATAAAGATGTCCATCACAGGCTTTGGAAAGGCCGAAAAGAAACAGGTTCAGGAGATGTGCCGTATTCTTCTGAAGCTTGATAAGATACCAAGACCCGACCATGCGGCGGATGCACTGGCTGCGGCAGTATGCTTTTGCAACACCAATGCCACCATGGGAAGACTTGGGACGATAAAATGAGGGTTCTGTCATGATTAACGCCATCATAGGTCAGCTTGTATGTGTGAACGCACAGACTGCAATCATCCTCGGAGGCAGTGTGGAGTATGAGCTTCTCATATCGTCCCAGAC
>JAGBRG010000160.1 GCA_017632495.1 Spirochaetales bacterium | reverse complement strand
CTGCCTCAGGACCCTTCATTCCGAGACAGAGCTGGAAGTCCTCTTCGTTTCCGACAAGGATGTCAGCAACAGATGCAATCTCGCTGAATGCAGCACTAAGCTCTTTTTCTCTGCCCTTCCAGAAACTTGCTCTGTAGTTAAGGTCAAAGGCAATGAGGGTTCCGTTCTTCTTGGCCTCTCTTGCCACATCAAGACAGAACTGTGTTGTCTCATGGCTCAGAGCTGCAATAAGGCCTGAAAGGTGCAGAATCTTGACTCCGTCCTCTTTGAAGATCTTCTTCAGATCAAAGTCAGAAGCCTTGAGTGTTCTTCCGACCTCACCTGATCTGTCGTTCCAGACTCTGGGTCCGCGGCTTCCGAAACCGCTGTCAGCAATATTGAACTGGTGTCTGTAACCCCAAGCTCCTCCCTGCTCTACTTCAGGTCCGGTGTACTCGATGTTTCTGAATCTGAGTTCGGCCTTGATGAATGAAGCAATCGGGCTCTCCTTGACAAATGATGTCAGAACCATGGTCTTAAGACCAAGGGAGGCAGAAACGTTGAGAACGTTACTTTCTGCACTGGTTGCCTGAAGTTCAAAAAGATGGCTTGTGTGAACAGGAAGTCTGTTGGCCGGGGTGATTCTCACACCCATGCTGGTCGGACACACAAGATCGTACTTGCTGTTTTCTCTAAGTTTCAACATTTTCTGTCTCCTCTCTTAAGCTACTGTATTATGCAGGGTCTTCCTTACTGCACCGGGACCTGCGTTCATGCTCTGGAAAGCGGAAATGACTGCATCGCAAAGCGGTGACTTGAGGACGTTGTATCCCCAGATATCCTCTCTTGAGAGAATCTTATCCAGCTCACCGCCCTTTAAAGCCTTTCCGAAGCTGATTGAGCTGATATCGGCATGTGCTGACTCAGCAAGCGGATCCGGACTGAGCTCGAACGGATTTCCGTTGTCATCGATGGCCAGAAGGTATCTGATCCATGAAGCCAGGACAACGGGGATGACCTTGAGATTTGACAGGTCCATATTGTTCTCTCTGTATGCCTTGACGGTCTCGCCGAAGCGGATTGCAAGCTTCTGGCTTGTATCGGTTGCGATTCTCTGCGGAGTGTCAGGCATGAACGGATTGGGAAGTCTCTTGTAGACGACATCGTCGATGAATGACTTCGGAGAAAGGATCTTGGGATCTGTGACAACAGGAAGGCCCTCGACATAGCCCAGTCTTTCGATGTATTTGACGATATCCTGGTCCTTCATCTCGTCGGAGATCTTGGTGTATCCCAATAGACATCCCATGACGCTCATTGCTGTGTGAAGAGGATTGAGGCAGGTGCAGACCTTCATGCGCTCGACCTTTGTGACTGTGTCACGGTCTGTGAAGTAGACACCGGCCTTGTCCAGGGCAGGTCTTCCGTTGGGGAACTTATCCTCAACGACAAGGTACTCGCACTCCTCTGAGTTGACGAATGCTGCAACATAGGACCTCTTGGCGGTGATGATGACATCCATGTCCTCAACTCCGTCCTTCTTCAAGGTCTCACAGACCATCGGATCCGGTCTGGGAGTGATTTTATCAATCATTGACCACGGGAAGCTGACCTGCTTCTCATCGCAGAGCCATGTTACGAAATCCTGTGAGACCATGCCCATTTCGGCCCATCTCTTTGCGATTGTGGAGATTCCGGTGAAAAGCTTAAGTCCGTTCTGAGAGCAGTTGTCCATGCTCACGACGGCGATAGGATGTTTTCCGGCCTTGAATCTCTCATTAAGAAGGGAGACAACCATGCAGCAGATTGTAGAACACTTCTCAGGTCCTCTGAGAATGTCATCCTGAACATACTGCGGAGCTGTTGCATAGCCCTTCTCCGTGATGGTGAAGCTGACCATCTGAAGAGCGGGATTCTTGAAAATCTCCACGAAGTTCTTCCACTCAGGTCTCTGGGTGTTGCAGACCATTGCATCTGCGACGGAGGCGCAGACTTCCTTGTCAACGGTTCCGTCGGCCTTGAGGGTGACGTTGATGTTGATGTTGTCAAAAGGCTTGTAACCCTTTGTAACGACTTCCTCGTCAAAACCTTCTCCTACAACGATTCCGCTGTCTGCAAGATTCTTGTTCAGAAGGTCCTGCATCCTTGCGGCAAGGAAGATGCGGAAAATGTTTCCACCACCGAAATGGACCCATTTGCAGGCCTTGGCGGTGTTTTCTCTCATTTTCTCAATGTCATACTGAGGGAGCTTATAGCCCTTCTCAATCCACTGTTTCCTGGATTCAGCGTTTTCAATGCTCTTTAAGTTAAGTTTCACAGGAGCCTCCTTAATTACTTCTGGAGAATGTCTTTGACATGATGTCCGATATGATCGAAGAGAAGCTGTGCATACTCTTCTCTGTACTTTCTCCACAGCTTGTAGAGGCTGTCCTTGAAGGTATAGCTTCCGTCTTTGTTCTTCTCATTGAGAATCAGACCGTATGTGATGTGAATCAGCTGCCTTGAGTCGTTCAGCTTGAACAGATCAGGAAGCTGTGCATCGGTAAGTGTGTCGATATTCGGAATCTTGTTAAGATCGGTTGTGACATGATAGTAAGCTGTTGCCGCCTCAAATGCGGTAAGGGCATACTTGTGGACAGCTCTGTAAAGGCTCGGATCCTTTATTGCAACAAGCTTCATAGCCTCAAGCCAGTTTGTTCCGGCAGTCTTGAGGTGGAAGCGGCCCTTTGTCTCCTTTCCTGCTGACGGGAAGATGGAGAACTTATCTGATCCGCTGTGGATGGAAATCTTGTAGCCGAAATGTCTTGAGATAGCAGCATGGATCTTCATCTCTGCTGAGAACTGCTTGATATCACCTATGTAATCGATACCCTTCTGGAACTCTCCGCAGAATCTCGGAGCAACTGTGCTGACGCGGACCTTGTGTCTTACAAGCTCGTTGGCAACAAAGAAGTGCTGTGCAGGAAGGGTCGGAGTCATTGTCTCGTCGATTGAGACCTCAAAGTCTGCAAGCTGCTTGCCGTTGCTGATGATCTTGTTGAAGAAGATATCAATGGCATGCTCGATTGCCTTTGAATAGATGAGAACGGTTCTCTTGTAAAGCTCCTCGTCGAATGAGATGACAACACCCTCTCCGACATCGAAGCTCTTATTCATATAGATATCCTCAAGCTCCTTATTGGGAACATACTTGGCAAAGACCTGTTCCTTTGAAAGATGCTCGATTGTATTGTCAATCTGCTCACTGCAGTCCAGTGTAATCATGGTGCATCCGCTCTCAAGAGCATAGCTGACCTCTGAAGCTGTCTTGACGTGGTCTCCGTCAGCACCCCAGCCTGTCTTGTAGCCGCATCTGAAAACAGCAAAGCTTGCGCTGTCGATGACATCAGCGAATGTCCTGTCTGTAAGGTTCAGCTCTCTGATTGACTGCTGAGCCAGAATCGGTGTCACCTCAGGATACTTCTTGAAAACTCTGAGATGTCCGTCTGTTGCGATTCCGAGGCGGTCTCCCACACCCACTGTCTTATCCCTGTCCAGAACTCTTGTCGGAGTTGTCCATGGGAAAAGTGCACGCATCTTAACTGCGTTTGCATGGCAAAGGGGAGCCAATGTCCACTCCTTTCCATCTGCGCTGACCCTTTCACCCTCGAAACCGAGTGCAGGATCTGCAACAAAATAGTCATTGTCTTCTGCAGCTACCATGCAGAGACCATCGTTCACCGAGTCCTTATAGATGTCGAACTGACGACCATCGGATGTTTTGAACATTAGCTTTCCTCCATATGTTTCATATGTGGGCCCATACTTCCCACAGTACCATGTTCATCATAAAATGAAATTGCTGACAAATCAACTGAAATATTAGTTGAAATTAAAAAAACTTTGTTGGATAATAAAAGTATGTTAACCGATTTAGTCTACAACGACCTGCGATCCAAAATACTCAGTCTTGAGATGAAGCCAGGAACAGAACTGAGCTTCACCACACTCAAACCGCTTTACAATGTCAGTATCTCCCCCATCCGTGATGCTCTGAAAAGGCTTCAGAATGAGGGCCTTGTGGAGATTAAACCCCAAAGCGGAACATCCGTTTCTCTTATAAACATGTCCAAGGTCAGGGATGAAAGATTTCACAGACTTTATCTTGAACTGGGTGCGGTTGAGAAGGCTTTTGACAACGGAATCAGCAAGCAACTCATTGAACAATGGGAAATTAGCATAAAGAAGCAGATGGATTGTTTTGCATGCAGAGACACAACCACCTTCCTTAAACTTGACAATGATATGCATAGGCTGCTTTTCCAGGCCTGCGGACATGAGAAAGTTTTTGATCAGATTCTGTCTACAAGCGGAAACTATCACCGCATCAGAATGGTAAGCTATCTTTTCGATGAAATCTTCTCAAATGCCATAGAGCAGCACAAAATCATTTTAAACGCTCTTAAGGAAGGATCTGTTCAGGATGTGCTGAATCTTGAGCGCAAGCACATTTCAAAACTTGATATGGAGACAGCCGGATACCGCAGGGCTTACCCACAGTTCTTCAAGTAATATATCAGTTATTACCCTTTTGGGACCCATATACGGAGACCCCGAAAGAGACAAAATAAAAGAAGACGGCCCAAACCGTCTTCTTTTTGTCTGTCTCGGTACTTATTACTGGATTGTGAAGAAATCCAGAAGTCCGGTTACTGAAAGAACCTCGCGTACCATCTCCGGAAGATTCTTCAGAACCATACCGCCGCGCTTGCTCATTGTCTTATATGCGGAAAGAAGGACACGAACTCCTGCAGATGAGATGTATTCAAGATCATTGAGATCCAGAATAAGCTCAGTCATGCCATCGAGAGACTCAGTAAGATCTGCGTTGAGAACAGGAGCTGTATTGGTGTCAAGACGACCTGACACGTTGTATGTGATCTTAGTTCCCTCTACATTCTTCTTGAATTCCATTGAAATCCTCCTCGGACAAAAGTGTCCTTACGTATTATATACTCTTATTTCCGAAAAAAATCCATATCCTTTGTTCAAATTCAGCTCTTACTTCCCAAATACTCCATACAGAGCATTGTGATGTCGTCAAATTGCTGAACTCCCTCAGTGAAACGGTTGATTCCAGCATTGACGTTGCTCAGAAGTGCTCTGATCGAAGCATCGGGATTGCTGTTCAGAGCCTCAAGCATTCTCTTCTCTCCGAAGAGTTCTTCCTGACCATTGGTAGCTTCAACTACTCCGTCTGTATAGACAAACACCTTGTCACCCGGATCAAGCTTGATCTTGTGATCAGGGAACTTCATGTTCTCCATGACGGCAACGGCAGGTGAATGGCGGTATTTGATAAGCTCAAACTTACCGTCCTTCTTCTTCAGGCACGGATACTCATGACCTGCGTTGGAAACCAAGCCTTCTCCGTTTCTGACATCGACTATGGCAAGCCAGACGGTCACGAAGAAATCAGCCTTGTTTCCTTCGGCCAGCTGGTTGTTGACATCAAAGAGAATCTCGGACGGAGTTCCACCCATCTGGGCCCTGTTCTTGATCAGAGTCTTTGCAATGACCATGAACAAAGCTGCCGGAACGCCCTTTCCTGAGACATCGGCTATGACAAGAGCCAAATGATCGTCATCAACGAGGAAGAAGTCATAGAAATCGCCTCCGACTTCCTTTGCAGGATGCATTGTGGCAAAGACATCAAACTCTGTCTTGTTAGGATAAGGCGGGAAGATGCTTGGAAGCATGTCTGCCTGAATCTGAGTGGCAACATTAAGCTCGGCACCGATTCTCTCCTTCTCCGCGGTTACCCTGGTAACTTCCCTGATATACTTCTGATTCTTTATCGACAGGTCTTCAAAAGCCT
>JAGBRG010000159.1 GCA_017632495.1 Spirochaetales bacterium | reverse complement strand
CTGGTCAACAATTCCCCTGTAAAGTCCGTCATCAGTTGCGCCCTGTGCGAACAGGACAGTTGCTGAAAGAATCAAAACAAGGACAAGCAGAGCTTTTTTCATCATTATTCCTCACTTCGCATCAGGAAAGAAGACCTGCCACCAGGCCCGGAATATCAATTCTGAGGTCGTAAATATAGGCAATCAGAGTCAGATCCGAGATTATGCTGTCAAGCTGGGTTCCGCAGTTTCTGAGAATCCACTTGTAGTTGAAGTCCTTGTATGACACATCGTTATTGTCCACAGCCTCTCCCTTTGTGGTGTATTTGGCTTCATATGTATCAAGGATTATGCTGGCCGAATCAAGGATATCGTAGAGAAGACAGACTGCCATCTTGTCTCCGACTGTCTGATAGGTTCTGCCGTTTACAGATTTTCTGATTGTCTGCGGGATATACAGCAGGGAATTGATATCAAAACCTGAAGAAGATCCGCCCGAAGAACCGCCGGATGAACCGCCTGATGAGCCACCCGAGGAACCACC
Organism: Spirochaetales bacterium; assembly: GCA_017632495.1. Lineage (GTDB taxonomy): Bacteria > Spirochaetota > Spirochaetia > Sphaerochaetales > Sphaerochaetaceae > UBA9732. Next base: position 3,569 of record JAGBRG010000159.1, on the reverse strand, counting down.
GGAGGAGCCGCTTTCTTCACCGCTTAAGTTAAGTTCACCCATAACTGCATCGACAAGAATCATCGGATGCCCCAGAGCGAGAACAAAAGTCTTGTCCAGAATCAGGGTAACATCATAGAGCTGAAGAGGAACGATTGTCTCAATGGCTCTGACTTTGTTGATAGCGTCAACGAACTTAGCATGGTACTCATCAACCTTAAGTTTGATGTTAGCGATTGAGAATGAAACATTCAGCGAATCAATGAAGCCAGACACACTGTCAACAAGCTCCTTGACTTCGGTGAAAATGGTGGTGACCTTAGTCAGAAATACACTCACCTCTTCCCAGCTGTCCAAAATTTCACCGACCGTGGTATAGGAGTCATATCTTACCGATCCGTCATATTTCTTAGCCAGAGCTTTCTTGATTTCAGCATCGGGTCTTCCTGTCTCAATGGCTTTGAGGATGTCATTGGATACGGTCTTAACTTCTTTTACAAGTTCTTTGGATCCATCTAATCCATTCTTCAGAAAGAAGAACTGACCGAAAGAATCAATTGAATATGTCGGTTTTCCGGCTTTTGCGTCATTTGCAGCAAAGAACAGAGTGTCTCTTGATTTGAAGCATCTGTCATAACCTTCTGCAAAGTTTGCTACAGATTCGGCTGCGTTGGTCACAACTGTGCTTCCGGCCTTTCCAAGACCGCCGGAGCTGAGCTTCCCCATCTTCTCGCCGGCATTCATCAGAGAGTCAGCACTGCAGCTGATCAGAAGAAGTGCGACAAATGCAAAGATTGAGAATGTAAGCAGTACTGATTTTCTTGATTTTGATGTTTTAACCATTGATTTCCCCTTTCCTGTCTATTACAACACCATAAGCAAAACAACCCCGCACGCGCGAAGTTACATTACTTATTAAAATATTTCTATATTTTGCTCTCTTTGCCAAGAGGCCCAATCGTTGTATAATCACCCGCAATTGGGGATTTTTCATGAAAGATTCGCTTAAGAGCATCTACAAAGAAGATGCACCGTACAAGGCTTACCTTGTTTCACTTCTGTCTGTAGGCGTGGCCTACGGACTTTATAAAGGCATAATCGACAACTACCTGGCTGAGGTTGTCTCAATGGGAGAATTCGACCGCGGAATCGCTGAATTCTTCAGAGAGCTTCCTGGACTTTTGCTTGTAGGAATTCTTGCCGTTCTTTACAGATTCTCAGCCGAAAGGATTTTCAGAATCGGTGCCGTTGTGATGATTCTGGGAATGCTGATGCTGTCACTCGTTCCGGCTTCCAGAGTCTTGGTAACACTTTCAATCTGCGTCTTTTCTCTTGGAGAACACATCCAGCTTGGAATGAAGAACTCTCTTGGAGTCCACTATGCAAAGCGAGGAAAAAGTGGCCTATCTTTAGGTAAACAGGTCTCTTTTTATGACTTTGGTACGCTTGCAGGCTATCTTGTAATCATAGTCATCTTCAGAGTCCTGACCGGCGATTCCACCTTGTTCAGAGTGTTCTTCGCTGTCTCTGCGGCGATTCTTATGGCATCATTTGCCTTCTCCACAAGGATGAAGTCAAACAGCGCAACGGATAAGAACAGACGTCGCTTCTACTTCAGAAAGAAGTTCACAAAGTACTACATCCTGGAAGTCACCTACGGAGCCAGAAAGCAAGTCTTCTTCACATTCGGCCCCTATCTTCTTGTCCTGCACTTCGGTGCAACGGCATCGGTGATGAGCCTTCTTTTTGCAATATCGGCAATCTGCTGCTCAATCCTCTCCCCTTATGTGGGAAAGCTGATCGACAAAATCGGATACAAGATTGTGATGATTTCGGATACCCTTCTTCTGGTCATAGTCTGCTTCTTCTACGGCTTTGCCGAGCACTTCTTCTCCACAAGGGTCTCGTTTATCATCTGCTGCTCGATGTACATCCTTGATTCAATCATCTCGCTGGCTTCCATGGCTTCGAATGTCTACGTGCAGACACTCTCCGACAGCCCCGAGGAGACGAGGGCCACAATTGCAACAGGCGTTTCAGTCAACCACCTTGTCACGATCTTCGTGGCTCTTTTGGGCGGATGGGTATGGAAGGTCACGGGAATTGAGACACTTTTTACAATCTCTGCAATCATAGGGCTTTTCAACAGCGCATTCGCTGCTACAATCAAAACAGAGAAAAGGAGCGAAATATGATTATCAGACCACAGGACATGAAGGTTGAGGAGATTCTTCATCTCAGAGACGGAGAAGGAACTGTCACAAAAAGGACTATTGTCCCTGCCCATCCGGATGTGCATCAGAGGCTTTTGGGAAGATTCACCATCAAAAAGGGTTGCAGCATAGGAAACCACTCCCACACAGGTGAGGTCGAGTACTATTATATCCTTTCAGGAGAGGGAGTTGTCACAGAAGACAGCGGAGAGACCAAAGTCTATCCCGGCGATGTGGTTGTCACAGGCTGGGGTCAGAGCCACAGCATCCGCAACGAGGGCGACAAAGACCTTGATTTTGTAGCTGTGATCACTACTGAGAAATAACTTAGGGCAAATTGTTTCCTGCAGCTTTGTAAAGGCTGTACCACTCTTCCCTTGTAAGAGTTATGTCCGCAGCCTTTGCAGCGTTACTGATTCGACAAGTATTCATTGTTCCCAATATCACCTGCATCTTTGCCGGATAGCGCAATAGCCATGCGTATGCAATGGCATCGGCTGTAACATGGTATTTCTCGGCAAGGGTGTTCAGAACATCGTTGAGCTGGCTGTAAGAAGGATCTCCGATGAAAGGGCCTCCGAAAAAGCCCTTCTGAATGGGCGACCAGCATTGGACCACGATGCCGTTCTGGCGGCAGTACTCGAGAGTTCCGGAAGACCTGCTCACGGCGCCGTCAAACTGTGTGTTGACGTTGATGCCCTCATCAATCATCGGGGTATGGGCAAGGCTCATCTGCAGCTGGTCGGCAAAAAGCTGATAATCAAGAGCGCTTTGAAGCATCTCAATCTGGAAGCGGTTCATGTTGGATACTCCGAATGACAGGACCTTGCCGGCCTTGTACAGTTCGGAAAATGCCTGATTCACCTCATCCGGCTCCATAAGAGGATCCGGGCGGTGCAAAAGAAGACTGTCCAAATGATCTGTCCCCAGCCGGGAAAGAATTCCGTCTACGGATTTGAGAATATGGGCCTTTGAGAAGTCATACATGCCGTCGTGGATGGCGCATTTTGACTGGATGAACATACGGCCTCGGAGAGAAGGCTGCTTAGAAAGAACTTTTCCGAATATGCTTTCGCTCTTTCCGCCGCCGTAGATATCGGCACGGTCAAAGAAGTTGATTCCGCTGTCCAAAGCGGTTTTCACAACGCGGTCGGCCTCCTCAAAAGAGAGGTCTGCCATCCTCATGCAGCCAAGTCCTATTACAGACGGCTTACCTTTTGTGCCTTCCCATTCCAGATATTTCATATCATCTCCCCTTTTCAATTATGCTTTTTTAGGCCAAACAACTTCGAACTCTTCACATACCAGACTCATGTTTCTGTCAAATTTCATGTTTATTTCTTTGAGTTCGTCGGTAAAGAATTCTTCATGGACCTT
>JAGBRG010000158.1 GCA_017632495.1 Spirochaetales bacterium | reverse complement strand
GATGCTCCGCTTGTGAACGTGATTTCGTCCGTGCTGCACTCAAGAAGAGACGCGATGTTGGAACGCGCATCCTCCACAAGCTTACTGGCCTCACGACCGAAACTGTGCATGCTTGAGGCATTGCCGTAGACAACAGTCTGTGCCTCGGAAATAGCCTTGATGACTTCAGGAGCCATCTGCGTGGTTGCATTATTATCGAGATATATTAATCTACCCATTTATTACCTACGACTGAAAGTTATATCCGAAAGCGATTATCGTCAAGGGTGTTGAGTTAAATTTATCTAACTACTGATAATCTCACACTTGCCGCGGGGTTTGAGCGTCGTTGCCTTGGCCTTGAACCCGAATATTCTCTCATACTCTTCAAGCTTGGCTTCATAAAGCGGAGCATCCCCTTTTGCCCCGAGAAGAACGGCATATACATTATCTCCGTTGAACACCAGAGAAGCACCCATGCAGGAAGGGACCTCAAGGGCACGCTTTATCAGCCAATCAATCTCAGGACAAGTAATCTCAAGATCATCCCGAATCAGCTTTCCAACCTTGGTCAGACTCTTTCCGATATGCAAAAAGGCCTTCAGGCTGAAGTATTTTTGCATGTTTGAAGCGGCGATACGATCTTCTAGAACTGCTATGCAGATCTTTCTGGCCTCATCATCCAAAGGAATTGTCCTGTCAATCAGATCTCCGATAGGAAAGTCTTTCAACGAGCGCGGGTAAATTCTCTTGAGCCTCTCAAAGGAATAGTAGACCTGAGAGTACTTGTATAAAATCTCCTCCCTCATGGCCATAGGAGGAATCCTGCAGTCAACAATTATCAGAGAGCCGTTGTCATCAAACGGATCGTCAAGCATGACATGGGTCAGACTGTCCATGTCAAACAGAATATAGCGGCCTTCCTCTGCACAGAGCATGGCAAGAACAGTACTGAACTTGGTAATCTCACCGCAGTAGAACGTGCAGCTTCTGTAGCATAAAAAGGCAAGCTCCCTATCGCTTATCTCAAAACCAAGGTATGCCTTCAGGGCCGTACTAATTCCGACACTGACGGCTGCACAAAGAGTTGCCCCGTCATTTTTAAGAAGGGATCCTGAAAACTCAACATTGAAAGGCTTCAGCTTTACATTGTTATCAGAAAGCTGCTGCAGAATACCTTTCACATAGTTTGCCCACTTGTCTTCCTTTCTGAATTTAAGCGATGTTATAGAAAACTTCTTTCTGTCTCCCGTGAAGCTGTTGAAGACATGGACCTGATTATCCGGGCTTTCCGACAGACTGACGATAAGCTCCTGAGTATTGGTGCAGCAAAGAACTTTTCCGTGTGATTGATACGCAAACTCTCCCAGGATAGTCGTAACACCCGGAACGCGCACGGTTATCGGCAAAGTCTTATGAGGAGCTACGTTTACAATGTCACTATCAGTCACTTGTGATTACCCAGAATCCTTATAGCGAAATGTTAAAGCAAGAGGGAAAATAAAGCAACCGAAATCTTTTTATATTAAACATTTAGTAAAAATAGAAAAAAATACCCATGGCTCTTCACCATGGGTAAGACAGGATAATCAAATCCCTTACTTGGACTGCATTCCGTAACGCTTGTTGAATCTCTCAACTCTTCCGGTTGAGTCAACCAGCTTCTGGGTGCCTGTAAAGAACGGGTGACAAGCTGAGCAAATTTCAACCGTGAGGTTCTTTGCTGTTGTCTTTGTCTTGATGACATTTCCGCATGAGCACTTGATCTCAGTAAGCTCATACTTCGGATGGATTCCATTCTTCATTTGTCGTCCTCCTGCTATCTGCTGGTGTTGTGCAGCAGACAATGAAGATAATAAGCCGTCTCCGTTTTAGAACTCAGGAACGATTCCTGTATTCATGGAACGTAAGAACGCTTCATTGTTCTTTGTTTTACGCATTTTGTCAATGAGGAACTCTGTCATTTCAAGGTCCTCAAGACCGTTTATCGCATTTCTGAGAATCCAGATACGTGCAGCCTCATCCTTGGAAAGAAGAAGATCTTCACGTCTTGTTCCGCTCTTCTTGATGTTGATGGCAGGATACAGTCTTCTGTCGGCCATTCTTCTGTCAAGGACAATCTCACTGTTACCTGTTCCCTTGAACTCTTCAAAGATGACCTCGTCCATTCTGGAACCGGTCTCAATCAGAGCCGATGCGATGATGGTAAGAGATCCGCCGTTTTCGATGTTTCTGGCAGCTCCGAAGAATCTCTTTGGCTTATGAAGTGCGTTGGAATCAACTCCACCTGAGAGAATCTTTCCGCTTGCAGGGACCGTCTGGTTGTATGCTCTTGCAAGTCTTGTGATTGAATCCAGAAGAATCACAACATCCTTTCCGTGCTCGACAAGGCGCTTTGCCTTCTCAATAACCATCTCTGCGACGGTGACGTGCCTTGTGGCCTGCTCATCGAATGTGGAGGCAATGACCTCGCCACGGACGTTTCTTCTCATGTCGGTGACCTCTTCAGGGCGCTCGTCTACAAGAAGGACCATGAGCTTGATCTCGGGATGGTTTGCTGTGATGGAGTTTGCAATCTGCTGCAAGAGGATTGTCTTTCCGGTTCTGGGAGGGGCTGTGATCAGAGCTCTCTGACCCTTTCCGATGGGACAGAAGAGGTTGATGATTCTCATCGAGACATCGTTGTCGGTTCTTTCTGTCTCAAGATTGATTCTCTGATCCGGATAAAGCGGGACAAGATTATCGAAGCTGATTCTTGTCTTTGCGACAATCGGAGCATCTCCGTTGACAAAAGCGACCTTTGAGAGGGCGAAAAATCTTTCATTATCCTTCGGGGTCCTCATCATGCCCTCGATTGTGTCTCCGGTCTTCAGGTTAAGGAACTTGATGATGGCAGGCGATACATAGACATCCTCAGGACCTGACAGATAGCTGTTGAGAGGGGATCTGAGAAAGCCGTAGCCGTCGCTGAGAATCTCAAGGGTTCCCACTGCATAGATGACGCCGCCGTTTCTGCTGAAGGTCTTGATGATTTCCATCACAACTTCCTGCTTCTTGAATTCGGCATAGTCGTCTACGCTACTTCCGGCCATCTGGGCAAGCTTTTCCTTAAGCTCATCGAATCTTGTAGCCACAAGGTCGTTGACCATGATTCTGTTGGACAGGTTGCTTTGGTACTCTTCATCACTTATGGCAATGTCTTCCATGCTCATGGGCTTTTTCTGATTGGCCCTGGGATCCTGCTGCTTTCCATTGTTATTGAACTTCTTGTTCTTATGCTGGTTCTGCTGGTTCTGATTCTGCTTCTGGTTCTGGTTTCTGTTGTCGAACCTGCGCTCGGAATTCTCCTCAGCCTTTGTCTCGGAAGAAGTATCGGAAGAAGACTCTGCAGGTGCCTCGGAAGCATTTTCTGCAGGAACCTCTGGCTTCTTTTCCTCTGGCTTCTTTTCCTCTGGCTTCTCAGCCTTTTTGGGTGTTCTTCCCCTTCTCTTTTTGGGCTCGGCAGCCTCTTCTGCTACGACGGGAGCTGTCTCCTGAACAGGAGCCTGCACCTCGGACGGTTGTTCGTCCTTGACCTTGAGGGTCTTCTTCACAATAGGTTTTCTTTTTAAAACGAGTTTCTTTACCGGACGTGCGGTATCTTCTGTAACGACACCTGTTGTCTCATTATCCATGTAGTTTGTCTCCAAATGACGCCAAAGCGTCTGGTGAATCGAAAAATATTAAGAATCTAAGGGATTTTTGTTTGGATAGCTGAATATTATACCCACAGAGGGGCATTGTCAAGAATAGCCTTGCCAAGAAACTAATTCTTGGACAAGGCTGAAATTAGAAAAGTATAATCAGGCGTTCTTTGCCTTTTCTTTGCGCTTTCTGACAACCTTGAGGATGCAAAGTGCAATAGCGCAGATAATTGATGCATAGGAAATATAGACGCAGATTTTGGCGCTGATATCGATTGTGCGGGTATACAGCGTGCTTCCGTTCTTTTCTCCTGTGAATACAGGAACGTTCCAGATCTTATAGCCCATCTTGAACGGCTCCATCTCGCCCTGGATCTTTCCATCCGGGGTGATGAGACATGTCATTCCGCTGTTGGTTCCGCGAAGGACGGTCCTTCTGTTCTCGATGCTTCTGAAGACGGCCATCACCATGTGCTGGCGCTCGGCTGCCTCGGAACCGGACCATGAGTCGTTGGTCATGTTGATGATCAGATCCGCTCCGTTTTCGACGAACTCGGCACAGATGTCACCAAAGACGTCCTCATAGCAGATCGGGGTTGAGAATTTGATTCCGTTGGAGGTCTCAAACACAACGCTCTCGGTTCCCTTCTCCCACCAATGATAGTCGTTGGCTTTCAGAAGGTTGTACAGCCACGGCATCTGCTTCTCGTAGGGGAAGTGCTCGGTGAACGGGACCAGGTGCTGCTTGAGATATGTCGTTTTGATAGAGCCCTCGTCAAAGAGGATGACGGAGTTGTAGTCAAGCTTGTTCCAGTTTCCGTCTTCATCGTACGGAGGAAGCGTTGGGTCCTTGATGACGCTTGAGGGGTTTCCTGTAAGAAGCGGTATTCCCAGCTCGGAGCCGAATTTCACAAAGTCGTTCACAAGACCCTGGATGTCTCTGAGATAGTCAAAAACGGCACCCTGGTCGTTGCCCTGATACGGATAAGATGTGTACCAGTTTACGGACGGGACAAACGCAGTCTCTGACCAGATGACCATATCGGGGTTGTACAAAATGGCCTCAAGGCTCATCTTCTGCAGGTTGATGAAGTTTCTCTTATATGTCTCGTATCCGCCCTTCCATGAGTCGGCGTTGT
>JAGBRG010000157.1 GCA_017632495.1 Spirochaetales bacterium | reverse complement strand
TCGCTGAAATCAGAAGAAGAAGCGAAGAGATGTTCATGGAAACCTACGGCCAGATATCAGAAAACTTCCAGGAAATGTTCACGACACTGTTCGGCGGAGGTAAGGCAGAGCTCATGCTCACCGACGAGGAAAACATTCTGGAGTCAGGAATTGACATCAAGGCCCAGCCGCCAGGAAAAAAGATGCTTCAGCTGAATCTTCTCTCAGGTGGAGAGCGATCCATGACAGCTGTGGCACTTCTATTTGCAACCTACATGGTCAAGCCGTCTCCGTTCTGTATCCTGGACGAGATCGATGCTGCTCTGGATAGCAGAAACATCGGAGCTTTCATGCGTGTTCTTGATAAGTTCGAGGATAAGAGCCAGTTCATCATCATCACCCATAACAAGGGTACCGTAATGGGATCTGACTGTCTTCTGGGCGTAACCCAGCAGGAACCGGGCGTGTCCAAGATGATCGGTTACAAGATCGAGGACATAGAGAACCTGGACGAGCACGATACGCTTAAGGGCTGATAACTTATATACTAGACATTAATACTAGATTTAGGTAATAATTCCTCGGTTATGTTTGATTCAATCAGTGATAGATTTTCATCGATATTACGCTCTATTTCCGGCAAGTCCAAGATAAGCGAAAAGAATGTCCAGGACGCAGTCGAAGAGATAAAGATCGCTCTTTTAGATGCCGATGTAAACCTCCGTGTCGTAAGAAGATTCGTCAACAGGACAATGGAGGAGGCCAAGGGCGATAAGGTTCTCAAGGCAGTTGACCCAGGTCAGCAGTTCACAAAGATCGTCTATGACAAGATGGTCCAGCTTTTGGGAGACCAGGATAATCAGAAGCTCAACCTCAAGGGACCGGATACTGTCACCGTCATTCTGATGATGGGTCTTCAGGGTTCAGGTAAGACCACAACAAGTGCAAAGCTTGCAACTCTTTTGAAGAAGCAGGGCCGCCGTGTGATGATGGCAGCATGTGACCTCATCAGACCAGCTGCTATCACACAGCTTCAGGTTCTGGGTGAGCAGGTCGGAGTTCCCGTACACGCTGATCTGAATACAAAAGACGCCGTCAAGGTTGCCGTTGAGGCTTTAAAGCGTGCAAAGCGCGAGCAGTACGATGTCCTTATCATCGATACATCAGGAAGAATGTATCTTGATGAAGCCATGATGAAGGAGCTGATGGACATCAATGCGGCAGTGCATCCCGATGAGACTCTGTTCGTAGCCGATGCCATGACAGGTCAGAACGCCGTAACAATTGCACAGGAGTTCGAGCAGAAGGTCGGAATCTCCGGTGTTATTCTTACCAAGTTCGATTCAGATACCCGTGGCGGTGCCGCCCTTTCTCTCAGAGAAGTTGTCGGAAAGCCCATCAAGTTCATAGGTGTCGGTGAGAAGCTTGATAATCTTGAGCCGTTCTATCCTGACAGAATGGCCAGCCGTATCCTCGGAATGGGTGATATCGTCACCCTGGTTGAGAAGGCTCAGGAGGCTTTTGACCAGAAACAGGCCGAAAGACTTCAGGAGAAGATGGCCAAAAACACCTTCGATCTTCAGGATTATCTTGAGCAGATTGAGAACATGACTAAGATGGGAGGCCTTGGAAAAATCATCGATATGCTTCCCGGAGCCAAGGGAAATATCTCGGAAGAGGACATAAACAAGCAGGAAATGCTGAAAGAAAAGGCAATTATCCAGTCAATGACCTTCCAAGAAAGACAGAATATATATATAATTGGTCCGGCTCGAAAGAGAAGGATAGCAAAAGGAAGCGGAACTTCCGTAGGAGAAGTGGGCCACCTTTTGAAGAAGTTTGAAAAGATGCGGCTGAATATGAAGAAGCTCGCTAAGAATAAAAAGTACCAGGCTGCTATGATGAAGCAGATGGGCATGAACTGAGATTCGTTTAGGAGGACAAGACGTGAGCGTTAGTATCAGATTGAAGAGATTCGGTACAAAGAAGAGACCGTACTACAGAGTCGTGGTCATCGATTCCAGACTTTCAAACTCTGGAAGACCCCTCGAGGAGATTGGTTTCTATCATCCGATCGAAGCTGAGGAGAATCAGGTCAAGATCAATGCAGAGAGAGCTGAGTACTGGCTTTCAAATGGCGCACAGCCATCTGACACAGTCAAGGCTATCTTCGCAAAGCAGGGTATCCAGGCCACCAAAGCTCCTGCAAAGGACTGAGTAAGTGGAAAAGGAACTGGTTGAATACATTGTCAGATCGCTTGTAGACCAGCCGGATAATGTTGAGGTCAACGTAGTTGAGGGTGAAAAGTCAACTATTCTTGAGCTCAGGGTTTCCCCGGATGACATCGGCAAGGTGATCGGAAAGCAGGGCAGGATTGCCAAAGCTTTGAGGACCATCCTCAGCGCCACGGCAACCAAGAGCGGCAAACACGCCAGCCTTGAGATTCTGGACTGATTGGTATGAAACAGGTCCTTGCAACCGGAGTGATCAGATCCCCGCATGGCGTAAAAGGCTATGTCAAGGTGCATCCATTTTCGGATGACTTTGATCATTTCTTCAAGCTTAAGGAAGTTACCTTAAAGCGCGGAGAGAAAACCAGAGTACTTGAAGTAGAGAAGGTTCAGAGCCATTCTGATGAGCTTCTGATGAAGTTCAAAGGAATAGATTCGCCTGAGGACGCAAGGTTCATTTCTGGTTGGGATATTCTGGTACCAAGAGAACAGGCCAGCAGGCTTGGCAAAGGAGAGGTATACACAGCGGACCTTCCGGGTATGAAGCTGGTATATGATAACGAAGAGGTCGCTGAAGTGGTTTCAGTGATGGATGGAGCTCAGGCACTTCTGCTTGAGGTAAAGACATCCAGAAACGACAAACTTCACCTTATCCCGTACCTCAAAGGGGTTTTCGTGGATGATGTGGATGTCCAAAAGGGAACCATGAAGCTTCTCAGGTTGGAGTTGTTGGATTGAATATAGACATTCTGACGCTTTTTCCTGAGATGGTAAGCGGATTCTTCACGAATTCAATCATGGCGAGGGCTGTCAAAGCCGGCCTTGTCTCCTACAACATTGTTGACTGGAGACAATACGCCGAAGACAAGCACCACAAGTGTGACGATTCACCCTTTGGTGGGGGTGCAGGCATGGTCATCAAACCTGAACCGCTCTTCAAAGCTCTGGATCGCATTGATGCCATGGAGAAGCGTGTCATCTACGCATCTCCGTCAGGCAGACGGTTGACACAGGACTATGCAAGGCAACTTAGCCGGGAGCCGAACTTAGTCTTCATCTGCGGTCATTACGAAGGTATTGACCAGAGGATAATCGACCGTTATGTGGATGATGAGATCTGCATCGGAGACTACGTTATCTCGTCAGGGGAAGTAGCCACCCTGGTGATAATAGATGCCGTCTACAGGCTGATAGACGGAGTTATCACGGATTCCTCGCTTGAAGAGGAGAGCTTCACCGGACCGTTGCTGGAATACCCACAGTACACGAGGCCGGAGACCTATTGCGGAATGTCGGTTCCTGATATATTATTGTCAGGCCATCATGCCAATATAGAGAAGTGGAGGCTGCGCAAACGGCTTGAAAAGACTTTGTCCAACAGGCCGGAACTGCTGGAGAACGCTTCACTTGGTGAAGAGGCCAACAGGATATTAAAAGAAATTAAATTGACCGAGGGGTTACAAAATGGACTTGATTAAGGCTATTGAACAGGAACAGATGAAGCAGGACGCCGAGAACTTCCACGTTGGTGACACAGTCAAGGTTTACTTCAAGATCGTTGAGGGAAACACTGAAAGAGTTCAGCCGTACGAAGGCGTTGTCATTGCTAAGAACAATTCAGGAATCAGAAGAACATTCGTTGTCAGAAAGATTTCCTACGGTGTCGGCGTTGAGAGAATCTTCCCGCTGCACTCACCGAGAGTTGAGAAGGTCGAGGTCATCAGAAGAGGCCGCGTCAGAAGAGCTAAGCTCTACTATCTCAGAGACAAGGTCGGTAAGGCTGCCAAGGTTCCCGAGCAGATCCGCGGACACAAGGGCATCTGAGTTCAAAGCATTTGATAATAAAAAGACGGAGGCACTTGCATCCGTCTTTTTTGATATTACAGGGGTTTCTTCATGGACACCAGGTCTAAGGGCGTAAAGTGTGAATCACTTGTTGCGGATTTTCTTACTTCCAAAGGATATAAGGTAATCTGCCGCAACTACAGATGCCCCATGGGAGAACTTGATCTTATTTCAATCAAAGACGGCGTCCTGTGCGTGACTGAGGTCAAGAGCCTTACAAAACGATGGCAGTCTGATGATATAAGATTCATGGTAACGCCCGCAAAGATGGCCAGGATGAAGAAGACTCTCAGTCATTATCTAGCCAACAATGATGTTTCTGGTTTTACTTCAATCAGATTCGATGTAGCATCAGTCACCGGAGAGATGATACAGTACTATCGTGGAGACGAGTGATGGACAACAGAAAGAAAAAGAAAGCCAAAAATGAAAGGCCTATGGGCGGTTATACTCCAAGGCACATATCATTCGATGAAGTTGCAGTTCCTCAGGTAAATGAGCCAATGCCGGTTTGCAGCATATGCGGAAAGAACATTGAGACCATCGCCGATGCAATCAGCGAAGCAGACGGCTCTTTCAGCCACTTTGACTGTGTCATTGCAAAAATCCGCGAGCAGGAGAAGGTTTCTGAGAATGAGACTGTATCCTACATCGGACACGGAACCTTCGCCGTGCTTTACAAGGATGAGGACGGAAAATTTGTCATCAAGACAAGAATTCAGTATGAATCCAAGGAAAGCTATGATGCCATGAAGAAGTACGTGGAGGGCACGAAAATATGAATAAAGACTATGCGATGTTCCCCGGAACATTTGATCCTCCGTCATTCGGACATATGGATGTAATTGAAAGAGCTGCAAAGCTTTATGATAAGTTCTATGTTGTAGTAGGGGACAATATCTCCAAAAAGACCATGTTCACTGCAGACGAGCGCGCAAGCATGCTAAAAAGGCTTGTGAAGCACTTAGACAATGTTGAGGTCTGCACCTGGAGCGGGGCTACCGTGGACTTTGCAAAAAAGAATGATATCGGTGTGATTATCAGGGGAATCAGAGCCATAAACGACTTTGAAAACGAGTTTGAGCTGGCCCTTGTCTACAAGCAGATGCTGCCCGAACTTGAGATTCTTTTCATGCCGACAGACTCCCGTCTTTCCATGATGCGAAGCTCCATGATCAAGGAGATGGCTCTGTTCGGAGCCGACATTTCTCCGTTTGTGCCTGATTTGGTCTGCCAAGAGGTCAAAGCTAAGCTAATGTGTTGACTTAAATAGTGTTTTTTTATATTCTCACAATGTTCGTTATTTTATCTATGTATCAGAGGTACTGTTATGGCAACACCGAAATATAAGACATCCAAGGCTAAGGCCGCTACCCGCAAGGCATCAAACATGAGGCTTCAGGCTCCTACACTTTGCAAGTGCACAAAGTGCGGTCAGCTTATTCTGCCCCACAGAGTCTGTCCGCAGTGTGGATACTACAAGGGAGTACAGGTCATCAATCCTGAGGAGTAATAAATGAGCAACAACGAAGTTTTCACCAAAGTTAAAGCAATCATCGCAGATAAGCTCGCTGTTGATGAGGATTCAATCACAAGAGATTCATCTTTCGTGAATGACCTTAAGGCAGACAGCATGGACATCCTCGATCTGGTCAGCGGATTTGAGGAGGAGTTCGACATCACCATTCCGGATGACAAAGGAAGAACCTTTGAGACAGTCGGAGAGGTTGTTGACTACCTGGCAACACTTATCTGATATGGCTAAAACCATTTCGATGAAGGCTCCCTTCATTTCTGAGGACAGAAAGAGGGAGCTTTCGTTTTTTCAGTCAAAGACAGGTCTGTCGTTTTCAGACATCTCTGTCCTTGACAATGCCTTCATCCATTCCTCATATGCAAACGAAGCAAGATCCAGAGATGTTTCTGACAATGAGCGCCTTGAATTTCTCGGTGACAGCATTCTCTCCATTGTCACATCCGAATGGCTTTACAACAATATCCAGGGGGACGAGGGCGAATGCACACGAATCCGTAGCCTTGTTGTAAGCGAGGATGCCCTGTATGAGGTTGCAACAAATCTCGAGCTGGACAAATATCTGAAAATAGGGCATGGAGAAGAGCTTACAGGCGGAAGAAAGAAGAAGGCGATTTTAGCTGACTGCACAGAGGCACTTTTTGCTGCTGTCTATCTCGATATGGGTTTTGAGAAGGCAAAATCTTTTATCCTGTCTCAGATTGTTCCCATCATCCAGAAGGTCGTAAGTACCAACTACAAGAGAGACTATAAGACAGAGCTTCAGGAATATGTCCAAAAGCGCTATAAGAAGGTTCCAAAATATGAGATGGTAGCCTCGGAAGGCCCTGAGCATGACCAGACCTTCTCTTATACAGTTTCCTTTCAATCAAAGACTTACGGACCTGCCAAAGGCCATAACAAAAAAGACGCAGAGCAGAATGTGGCTAAGCTTGCTCTTGAGAGTCTGAAGTTGATCTGATGCGCCTGGCCTGATCCAAAAGAGTGTCTT
>JAGBRG010000156.1 GCA_017632495.1 Spirochaetales bacterium | reverse complement strand
TCGGAGTCAATCTTGGTGAACATCTTCTGAACATAGCCCAGGGCCTTTGTGACGGTGCAGCCGAACTTGCTGAAGTTCTTCACACTGAGACCTGCCTTGTCAGCCACAGCATTAAGACCGAACCTGTCGTTGACAATATACTTTGCCGATGCTGCGTCATAGCGGGCACCTTTGAATACAGAATCACCGAAAATGCTGAAGCTTTCCATAAGAAGTCCTCCACTTACACGGATAATGCACAGAAGAGGAATAATAAATAGCAATTGTTGCCCATTTTGCCCGATAGTTAACAATCACCACAACCATAACAGGACAAAAAAAAGCCCGGGAATAATCCCGGACTTCCAAGAATAGTAGTAAAGATTAGAATCTGATATGGCTGAAAGCCTTGTTGGCCTCTGCCATTCTGTGCATATCTTCCTTCTTCTTGAATGCTGAACCTGTGTTTGCATATGCATCCAGAAGTTCTGCTGCGAGCTTCTCGCTCATTGACTTGCCGGCGCGGCTGCGTGCGGCTGCGATCAGCCAACGCATTGCCAGAGCCTCACGTCTGGGCTCGCGGATTTCGGTAGGAACCTGATATGTGGCTCCGCCGACTCTCTTTGACTTGACCTCAACAACAGGCTTTACGTTCTCAAGGGCCTTTGAAAAGACATCGAGCGGTGCTTCGCCGGTCTTCTCACCCATGATCTTCATTGCGTCATAGAGAATGCGTGTGCTGACAGACTTCTTTCCATCAAGCATCATGCGGTTAATGAACTTCTCAACGACTGTGCTGTTGTAAACTGAATCCGGAAGGATCTCCCTGACAGGTGCATTTGTTCTTCTTGACATACAGATACCTCCTCATCAAGCCTTTGGCTTCTTTGTACCGTACTTGGAGCGGCTTCTCTTTCTGTCGGTGACACCCTGGGTATCCTTGGTACCACGGATGATGTGGTAACGCACACCAGGAAGGTCCTTGACTCTTCCGCCACGGATGAGAACAACCGAGTGCTCCTGGAGGTTGTGTCCGATACCAGGAATGTACGCGGTGACTTCGATTCCGTTTGAAAGACGTACACGGGCGACCTTTCTCAAAGCTGAGTTAGGCTTCTTCGGGGTCACTGTCATGACCTTTGTGCAGACGCCACGCTTCTGCGGGCATCCCTCGAGTGCCGGAGACTTGGTCTTGTGTGTGACTTTCTCACGACCCTTTCTGACAAGCTGGTTAATGGTAGGCATTATGCTTACCCTCCTCACCGTAAACGACGCTCCGGTCTGGCCGGACAACTGCCGAATACGCAAATGTGCCATTCATACGAAAGGCAAATCTCAAAGCCGGGCACAAAAGCACCCGGCGTTGTTTCAATTTAGAATCACTCCTCGTCGTCGCCGGAGTATTCATCCTCTGCTCCGAGAAGCTCGTCTTCTGCAGTCATGTCTGCAAGATCCTCGATCTCCTCCTGAGCTCTCTCGCTCATGACAGACTCGACTCTGTCACTGAGGGCCAGAGCATCCTCGTCCTTGAGCTTGACATCGCGGTAGCACTTCATACCCGTTCCGGCAGGAATGAGGTGTCCGATGATGACGTTCTCCTTAAGACCACGCAATTCATCTCTACTACCAGCAATTGCTGCGTTTGTCAATACTTTGGTGGTCTCCTGGAATGAAGCGGCGCTTATGAAGGAGTCGATTGACAGCGAAGCATTGGTGATACCCAAGAGGCACGGTCTTGCGATAGCAGGCTGACCTCCTTCGGCGATGACCCTTGCGTTCTCATCGTGGAAGCGGTACTTGTCCACCTTCTGTCCGAGGATGAACCTTGTATCGCCGACCTTCAGGATCTCGACCTTGCGGAGCATCTGTCTGACGACGATTCCCAGGTGCTTATCGTTGATATCAACACCCTGGAGTCTGTAGACCTCCTGGACCTCGTTGAGCAGGAACTGCTGCAGCTGGTTCTCTCCGGAGATGCTCAGAATGTCGTGCGGATCGATGTTTCCGTCACAGAGTCTCTCTGCGGCCTCGACGTGATCGCCTTCTCTGACAAGGATGTGCTTACCGAGAAGAATGGAGTGCTTGTACTCTTTGCCGAACTCGTCGGTGACGATGATGACTCTCTTACCCTTCTCGATCTTGCCGTACTTGACGACTCCGCTTGCCTGAGCAAGGATTGCGACGTTTCTCGGCTTTCTGGCCTCGAACAGCTCTCCGACTCTCGGAAGACCTCCGGTGATATCCTTTGTCTTCACGCTGGCCATGAGCAGTCTTGCAAGAACCTGTCCTTCGCTGACCATCTCGTCATCCTCAACCTGAAGGTAGGATGAACCGGGCAGCAGGTAGGAAGCGATTGTCTTTCCGTCGCCGTCAAGAATCTCGATTCTCGGCTCAACATTGTCCAGAGCATGGTCTGTGACTCTGTATCCGACAGTACCGGTCTCTTCGTTGACCTCTTTGATGAGCGTTGTGCCCAGAGTAAGATCTGCGAAGTGGACCATACCGTTGACCTCAGAGATGATAGGCTCGGAGAACGGGTCGAATGTGATGACCGTCTCGCCTGTCGGGACGAACTGATTCTCCTTTACGTGGAGGATCGATCCGGTCTTGGCATCCATCCTCTCCTCAGGACCAAGAACAACGACATCCTTTCCGAAAACTCTGACGATTCCGCCCTTGACGGAACATGTAAGCTTTTCCTTTGCGGAAGTGCAGATGACAGTGTTGCCTGAAACCTTCACTCCGTCCTCGATACCGTCTGCAAGAGAGACCTTGGCACCAAGCTTGAACTCATCCAGAGCTGCTCTATAGAAGATATAGCCCTTTCTGGTGAACAGGCAGGCCTTGTCTTCCTGTCTGGTGACGGTGCTTCCGGAAATCTTTGTGATGAACACCGGATGCTTGAATGTGACCTTGTTCTCCTCTGCGCTTGTGGAAGCGGTTCCACCGACGTGGAAGGTTCTCATGGTCAGCTGTGTTCCAGGCTGTCCGATGGACTGTGCTGCGATGATACCTACAGCCTCTCCGACTGCAACCGGCTTGTTTGTAGCCAGGTTTCTGCCGTAGCACTTCTTACAGATTCCGTGCTTTGCCTCACATGTAAGAACTGTTCTTACCAGAACGCCCTCGACACCTGCATCCTCAATGGCCTTGGCCTCTTCATCCGTGATCTCGTGATCGATCGGGACGATGATCTCGCCGGTATTCGGGTTGATGACGTTCTCAAGAGTATAGTGTCCTGTGATTCTCTCGGCCAATGACTGGATGATGTCATCTCCGTCCTTGATGGCGGATCTGACGATTCCGTTGATTGTTCCGCAGTCTTCCTGATTGATGACCACGTCCTGGGAGATATCGACAAGTCTTCTTGTAAGATAACCTGCCTCAGCAGTCTTAAGAGCGGTATCGGACAGACCCTTACGGGCACCGTTTGTCGAAATGAAGAACTCGATGATTGAAAGTCCTTCCTTGAAGTTCGACTTGATCGGGAACTCGATGATGTCGCCGTTCGGCTTGGACATGAGACCTCTCATTCCACCGAGCTGACGGATCTGGGTCTTGGATCCTCTGGCTCCTGAATCGGCCATGAGGAACAGCGGGTTGAAGCCGTTCTGGCTCTCGCGGAGCTTAGCCATAAGCTCGTCGGCAAGCTGCTCGTTTGTCTGTGACCAGATGTCGATGAGTCTGTTGTAACGCTCTTCCTGAGTGATCTGACCGTGATGGTACTGCTCAAGGACTTCTGACTGCTTTGCATTTGCCTCTTCGACAAGGGACTTCTTGGAAGCAGGAACGATCATGTCAGAAAGACCGATTGTGGCTCCGAACAGTGTTGCATACTTGAATCCTACGTCCTTGATTGCATCACACAGGTCAACTACGACTGAGTTCTTGTCTGTCTTGAGGGCACGTGAGATGAGCTGCTTGAGCTGCTTGTCTCCGAAGAGCTTGTTGCACTCCTCAAATGTAATTCCCTCTACTGCAGGCAGAGAATTGAAGAAGATAAGTCTTCCAGGTGTGGTGTAGTCCTCTTCGTTCTTCGGATATGTGTATCTGTGACCGTTCGGAAGGGTGTAACCGATCTTTGCATTGTATGAGAGGCTTCCGGCCTCGATGGCCATCTGAATCTCATCAATGTTGTCATAGTAGCTTCCCTCACCCTTGTCACCGTTCTTGGCTCTTGTAAGGTAGTTGATACCAAGAACCATATCCTGTGAAGGATAGACAATCGGCTTTCCGTTTGCCGGGTCGAGGAGGTTTGTAGTACTGAGCATCAGTGTCCAGCACTCAAGCTGTGCAGCCTGAGTGAGAGGAACGTGGATTGCCATCTGGTCTCCGTCGAAGTCAGCGTTGAATGCATGACATACAAGCGGATGGAGCTTCAAGGCCTTTCCGTCAACCAGAACAGGCTCAAAGGCCTGGATTCCGAGTCTGTGCAGCGTAGGTGCACGGTTGAGCATGACCGGATGCTCCTTGACAACCTCGTCAAGCACTGACCAGACATCGCTTGTCTCCTGCTCGACCAGAGTCTTTGCCTTCTTGACGTTTGATGCAAGTCCGCTCTGGACAAGCTTCTTCATCAAGAACGGCTTGAAAAGCTCAAGAGCCATCTTTGACGGAACTCCGCACTGATGCATCCTGAGCTCAGGACCGACGACGATAACCGAACGTCCGGAATAGTCGACACGCTTTCCGAGCAGGTTCTGTCTGAAACGACCCTGCTTACCTTTGAGCATGTCTGAGAGAGACTTGAGCGGTCTGCTGTTTGCACCCTTGACTGCTCCGCGCTTGCGCTTGGAGTTATCCAGAAGTGCGTCCACAGCTTCCTGAAGCATTCTCTTCTCGTTTCTGACGATGATG
>JAGBRG010000155.1 GCA_017632495.1 Spirochaetales bacterium | reverse complement strand
TGTCTATGTAGGACTCGCCCACACGGCCGAAGTACTTCACTGTGTTGAAAGAGCTGTCCAGCTTGAAGGCCTTTCCGAATCTTGGAAGATTTCCCTTGATGTGAAGAGGATGCAAAAGGCTTGTCACCAAAACCCCCTGTCTTCCGTCTGAAAACTTTACTCCCTCATACAGATCCGAGCATAAAAAGGTCTTTTTGGCATCCTTTAAAGCCCACTCGGTTGCGATGCGGCCCTTTGACTTCTTGCTTGCAAGAAAGCGCGACTTCTGCTTGTACCAGGCGCGCATGGGCTTACGGATGAAGTTGATGCTGTCGTTATCTGTCTCCGCACGGAAAAGAATCGTGTACGGGTCTGAGGTTTCCATGATTGCTGCACCCTTGTCATCCGTCTTGATCACGGGACATCCGTTAACAACTTCGAACCAGGCAGGAAGGCTTCCTGTTTTCTCAAAGCCCTTATCGGACAGAATCTCCTCGCTCAGGCAGATCTGCTCCGTGGAGACAAGATTTCCGTTTTTGTCATAGGTATCTGCATTGAGAAAACAGTCGCCCGAAATATCGCCAAGATCCAGATTCACGCGCTCTTTCTCAAATGGCCCTGCCGTCGGAACAATGTTCAGGGCCTTGCCGTTTGTGATGCTTATGTGGATCTTGAAGGCGCTTCCATCGGTGAAGGCCGTGGTGTTGAAAATCTCAAACTCATTGCCATCTATGCGCGAAAGCCTTATGGGCCTGTATGCATGACGCACGATCCAAGCACCTGTCGAGGGCCTTCTGTCCGGATAAAAGATTCCGTCGCAGCAGAAGTTCGAATCGTGAATCCACTCGCCGTGGTCTCCGCCGTATGTATACGACCCGTCAGGATGCAACACGGCATGGTCGTTCATCTCCCAAACGCAGCCTCCGATAAGGCCGTCGTAGTTATAAATTTCCTTCCAATAGCCCTCGATATTGCCAGGACCTACTCCCATGGCATGGGCATACTCGCACATAAAGTACGGGCGGTCCATGAACTGGCGCGTCTTACACACGCCCTCGCCAATATCGTGAAGCTCCGACACAGGCGGATACATTCGCGATGCAATATCATAGGCCTTGCGCTTGGTGTAGATCTCGCTTTCGTACTGAACAGGGATATCGGACATGCTCTTGAAGAACTCGTACGTGGCATCTGTGTTGCAGCCGCCACCGCTTTCGTTGCCAAGGCTCCACATGACAACAGGAGTTGCTATGGCCTTGTCGCGAAGATAGTGGCGCACCGTGCGGCTGAGATATCTGCTCTTCCAGGCAGGGTCGTTTGAAATTCTGTTATAGCTTGGCGGAAGCTTTCCGACAAAGACCCCGTGGGTCTCGATATCCACCTCGTCTATGATGTAGATTCCAAGCTCTGCGGCAAGCTCGATCAAGAAAGGATCGGGTGCGTAGTGGCTGGTTCTGATCGTGTCTATGTTGAATCTCTTACAAAGCTCAAGATCGCGCCTGATTTCGGATGCCGTCATGCAGTAGCCGTTTCTGGGGTCGGTGTCATGATGGTTCACACCCTTGAACTTAATCTTGTGTCCGTTCAGAAGGTACAAATTGCCCTTGATTTCAATGTTCTTAAAGCCGATTCTCTGATGGATGCAGCTGAACTCGGTTTCTATGTAAAGATCATAAAGGACAGGGTTTTCTGCACTCCAGGGGGTTACGGAAAGCCCGTCGAACGAGACTGCAGCTTCTCCTTCCGAGGATTGGGCCTGTTTGACCAAAGAAAAGGCCTTTCCGTCCGAAGTCGGACCTTCCAAGGTGAAAGTCACATTCTCTCCGTCTGAAAGATAGGCACGGATATCGGCGCTGTAGGTGTTGCCATAACCCCTTGTGCGGATATCAATATCATTTACATCGTCACGGGCCGATGTACGTAGCAGTACATCACGGAAGATTCCGTTGTTCCTGAACATGTCCTGACACT
>JAGBRG010000154.1 GCA_017632495.1 Spirochaetales bacterium | reverse complement strand
CAGGATCGGATCTGATAATAGTCAACACCTGCACGGTTACAAGCAAGGCCGAGCAGAAGGCAAGACGAGAAATCAGGCTGTTTGCGAAAACAGCTCCTGTTCTTGTCACAGGCTGCTATGCCCAGGTTAATCCCAGGGAGATTGAAGGTCTTTCTCCTAATGTTGTGGTCCTTCCTCTTATCAGAAAGCCGGAGCTTTTAGGCTTGGCTGAGTATCTGAAAAACAATGCCGGCGATGTTCTGACTGCCGTGAAAGAGTATGTCTCTTCCAATGGAAAGACGGGCTCTCTTTTTGACTTTGCCCCGTCTGAGTTCTCCTACCATTCACGTTCATACCTTAAGGTTCAGGACGGCTGTGACAACAACTGCGCATTCTGCCGTGTGCATATCGCTAGGGGAAAGTCACAGAGCCTTGACTGGCAGACTGTGGTACAAAGGGCCCTTGAGATAGAGAAGAAAGGCTACCATGAGATAGTTCTCACAGGTGTGAATCTGACTATGTATGACCATCAGGGCAGAGGACTAGGAGGTCTTTTGGAGCATCTTCTTGAGGCTGTGGGACCTGGTATGAGATTCCGTCTTTCATCGCTTGAGCCCGACTATATAGATGACCTTTTGATCCGCCAGCTTGCTGACCCAAGAATGCAGCCGTATTTCCACATTCCCATCCAGAGCGCCTCGGACAAGGTCATAAAGAGAATCAACAGAGTCTATGATTCAAGTCATCTTGAATATGTGATAAGCCGCCTTAGGGAGGTCAAGGAAGATCCGTTTCTTGCCTGTGACATCATTACAGGTCTTCCTGGAGAAGATGACAGAGAGTTTGAGATAACAAGATCTTTCCTTGAGCGTCACGGCTTTGCCCTGATGCACGTTTTCCCGTTCAGCCCAAGGCCCGATACTGCACTGGAGAATGCCCGTGACAAGGTTCCCGAGAGCATCCGCGATGAAAGAGCCGCAATACTCAGAGAGCTTTCATTGAAGCTCAACAAGGCCTATGTGGACCGCCAGATAGGAAAGAAGGCCGAGGTTATCTTGGAAGGTAGGCGCACCGGAAAATGGTACGGCCTTACGGGCAACTACATAAAGCTTGATGTTATGAATGTTCCTGATAACGCATCCGTGGGAGATCTTTTCCCCGTGAGAATCATTTCACCTGACAAGGCCGAGGTCCTTCTTTGAATATGGAAATTAGTATTCGCCAATTCGAGCAGGTGGATTCCACCAACAGAGTCCTTATGGACATGGCAAAAGACGGGGCGGCCGTAGGCACAGTTGTCTGGGCCAGAAGGCAGAGCACAGGTCGTGGACGCCTTGGCCGCAGTTTTCAGTCTCCTGAAGGCGGGGTCTACATGAGCCTTCTTCTTCCGCTTGAAACGGATTCTCAGAAATCAGGTTTTTTTCTCACTGCGATGGCCGGAGTTGCAGTCAAACGCACAATTTCTCAGGTATGTAACAGAAAATGCGGCATCAAATGGGTGAACGATATCATACTGGACGGAAAGAAGGTCTGCGGTATTCTGGCACAGGGAGCCTCTGACAAGGTGGTTATGGGAATAGGTGTGAACTACACGACAGACACATCTTCCTTTCCGCCTGATGTCAGAGATATAGCATGCAGCATATATGATGACCCTCGCAAAGCTCCTCCCATGGAGACCTTCGTATCAGCTCTTGCCGCCAATGTATATGACATATGTCTTTCAGAAGACAAAACATGGCTTGATGAATACAAAAGCTCTAGCACAATTGTCGGAAACAAAGTACAAATAATCCAGGCCGGAAAGATTACGGGAAGCGGAAAAGCTGTCTCGATTGACGACAACTGCTTTCTGCATATAATCGACGATGCCGGAAAAGAGATTGTCCTCTCCACAGGAGAGGTAAGTGTAAGGAATAGCTATGATTGACAAAGCACAGTGGAAGAATCTGGTTCAGAGCAGACTCCAGAATATGTATGAGACCTCAGGACATGAGGGTAAGCTTGCAGATGTTGTACTTCAGGTTCCGCCTAAACCGGAACTGGGAGATCTTGCATTTCCACTGTTCGCCTTTGCCAAAGCTTTTTCAAAGGCTCCGAACATTCTCGCCCAGATGCTTTCCGATGATATCAACGCCCTGACCGACAAACCGGACGGAGAGGCTTTTGCCGCAGGTCCTTACATGAACGTCAGGCTGAACATGGATAAGATGGTATCGGACCTTTACAGCCAGATTGTCAGCCAGAGCTCTGAGTACGGAAAGACAAAGGCACTGGAAAACCGCAAAGTCATGATTGAGTTCTCATGCCCCAACACGAACAAGCCTCTTCACCTGGGCCATGTCAGAAACGACTGTATCGGTCAGAGTATGAGCCAGATTCTCAAAGCCTGCGGTGCAGATGTCATGAAGGTTAATCTTATCAACAACAGGGGCGTCCATATCTGCAAGTCCATGCTTGCCTACAAGAAGTTCGGAAACGGAGAGACTCCTGAGTCTTCCGGAATCAAGGGTGACCACCTTGTAGGAAACTACTACGTGCGCTTTGCCCAGTGGGAGAAAGAGGTCCTGGACAAGGATATTGCAGACCTTGTCGCAAAGGGAACCGATCCTGCCAAGGCCGAGGAGATTGCCAAGGCAAACAACGGACCTGATCTTGAGGCTCAGGCCATGCTGCGTGACTGGGAAAACGGGGTTCCTGAGGTTATTGAACTTTGGAAGAAGATGAACAGGTGGACACTTGACGGTGTTGATGAGACCTACAGGAACACCGGAATCTCGTTTGACAAGTACTACTACGAAAGCGACACCTATAAGCTTGGAAAGGACAAGGTTCTTGAAGGCCTGGAAAAGGGAGTGTTCCAGAAGGCAGAAGACGGAGCCATCTACATTGACAATTCGGATATCGGACTTGATAAGAAGATTCTTCTCAGAAAGGACGGAACATCCATTTACATCACTCAGGATATCGGAACTGCCATAAACCGTCATGAGGACTGGCCGTTTGACAGCCTTATCTACGTTGTTGCAAGCGAGCAGAAATACCACTTCAAGGTTCTGTTCCATGTTCTGGATAAGCTTGGCTATCCTTGGGCAAAGGATCTTCACCATCTGTCATACGGAATGGTCTTTCTTCCCGAAGGCAAGATGAAAAGCCGTGAGGGTACTGTCGTTGATGCGGATGACCTTATCAGATCACTTACGGACATGGCACGTGAAGAGATTCTTGAAAAGGGCCGCGATGAAGAGCTTGATGATGTGAATCAGACATCTCATGATATTGCCCTGGGCGCTCTGAACTACTACATCCTGCAGTTCGACCCGAACAAGGACTTTGTGTTCAACCCCAAGGAGAGTCTGTCTTTCAATGGAAACACCGGACCGTACCTTCAGTACATGGGAGCCAGAATCTCCTCCATGCTCAGGAAGTTCGAAGAGGTGAAGGGAGACTATGAGACTGTCAGCTTCGACCCGTCCGTCCTGTCTCTTGAGGATGAGAGAGAACTCATCAAGATGGTCGGCTCCTTCCCGGAGACCGTGGGCAAGGCCTGCAGACAGTACGACCCAAGTGTAATCTGCGCATTCCTATATGACATGTCAAAGCGCTTCTCACACTGGTATCACGACAACCAGATTCTCAAGGCCGAGACCCCTGCCTTGGTCAAAGCCAGAGTCTGCCTGTGTCAGATGGTGCTTCAGGCCATGAGAAATGCCTTTGACCTTGTTGGTATCCCGTTCCTGGAGAAAATGTGATTAACCTTAGAAATAAGCAGTCTACAGAACATACTATGCCCTTTTCAAACTGCCAAAAGCAGTCTGAAAACCATAGATTGGGGTTCACAGACTGCTTTCAGATTATCCAGTTCGGATTCAGAGCAGCTGCCTCAGCTTTGTACTGATCAAAAGACCGATTAACTTGGAATGGCAACTCTGCATCGAAAGCGAAGCTGTTTTCTGATTCATAGAAGAAAATTGATCCCCAATGGTCACCTTCCGTTGGACCGGATATGGAAGTGATTGCTGGATCGTTCATAATTGACAGCATGTTTTCTCTTGTCATTTCTGTGCCGGGAATTTCCTGCAAAGTGATTGGGGCCATTTCGCTTATTATGAGCAGACCTCTGAAATCACTGTCTTTATAAAGGTAAATATTGCTTATTGATACGTTTTTTCCGGTTGCTTTGCTCCCGTCTGTCACATACTCGATGTTATAGCAATGACCTTCGGATACTCCGTCATTGATTGTGACTTCAGGAGAAAAAACAACGATAGCCTGATCGACTGTTGCATCATTGCTTATTCTGACTCTGACTATTCTGGCCTCAATAAAGGATAACTCAGAACAATCCTTAGCTAGTTTGTAATAGACGTAGGCATCATTTTCTTCACAGGTTCCCTCTATGATATAGTATTCTCCTTCTTCTGAAATAGAGCAAGTAAGAGTCCTGTCGAGCATTTTCATTTCATACGCTGGTTCGGAACCGACCGATTTCTTTTCTAGTCCTGCAAATGACGGATAATAAATGTTCAGTATCTCTGTCGGAACACCTTCATCATCTAGCGGATTACCCTCAACCTCAATTGCTCTCGAGCCGAACTCTCCCTGAAGATCATAGATAGAGATGGGAAGCATCATCTCATCATCTTCAGCCGGCTTTTCCGGCTGTTGTGTACAGGAAATAAAAAACATGGCAAGTGAAAGCAGAATGATTGGAATTGATTTCTTCATTTAACCCTTACCCTTCTTAGTTGAAATCTAACACAGACAGCTGTGGTGTCAAGGATTTTAATCTATTGAGAAGCTTTGTCCCAAAATTGATTTCCAGTTCATCCTGCCATTAAGAAATCTCAATATTGTAATCTTCTTTTCTGCTGTTGAGACTGTGTAGAAAATCAAGAGATTTCTCACAACGCTGAACCTCAGGCCGACACTTTTGAGAATTGGGTCATCAATAACGGCACATATGAACGGGTTTTCTTCGAGGTCTCTTATCTCTGAGGATAATTCTGCTAGAAGGTTTTCTGAGGCGGAAGGATTATGAAGTTGATTCCTTATGTAACGAGCTGCTTCTTCGATATCTTTCTCCACTGACTCAGTGTAGAAT
>JAGBRG010000153.1 GCA_017632495.1 Spirochaetales bacterium | reverse complement strand
TTATCTCCTGATCGGAGGCAAGCTCGGCTTGTTCAGGGGAAAGGAGAAAAACAAATGATCTTGAAGGATATTCTGGACGTCTGCAGGGATTCGACGAGAATCAAGCTTGCGGACGAGAAGGGCACGGCCCTTACGGCCAACCTCCACAAGAGGGACATAACAAGCGAGTTCGACCACCTGAAGGTGCTGAACATCTGCACCCGCTACCAGGGAAACGGACATACGGTGCGCTTTTATCTGCTCATCACCCTGGATACAGGGGGAAGAGTCGTCCACTGCTGATAAAAAAAGCCTTTCCGCAAAGAAAGGCTTTTCTTGATCCCGGTGCGATTCGAACGCGCGACCCCATCCTTAGGAGGGATGTGCTCTATCCATCTGAGCTACAGGACCAGCTGAATCAGAATAGTGCAATACCAATCTTTGGTCAAGGAGAAACATGTCCGGCAAGAGCTTCGCAGACATATACAGCCAATGGGAGAAAACCCACGACGAGGGACATGAAATAGCAAAGCGCGCCCGGGTCTCGGATGCTCCGAAGGATGAGGGTCCGTCAATCAATCAGATAAGGCGGATGACGGCCCAGGATGAGCTTGACCTGCATGAAATGATCCTTGACGATGCCGTTCCAGCTACAAGGTCTTTTCTTGACAGGAGCTTTGCAAAGGGTCTGAGGAAAGTGCACATCATTACGGGCAAGGGTATCCATTCGAAGAACGGTGAAGCAGTTCTGAGACCGTCGATAATCAATGTCTGCCGGAGCCATCCTAAGGTCAGGGAGGTCACCGTTCCCAAGGCTGCAGAGGGCGGAAGCGGCGCTCTGACAGTTATCTTCAAGGCCAGATGACAGTATCCCGGGGAGGATTTGAATGAGTAGGGTTCTAGTTGGAATGAGCGGAGGAATAGATTCCTCAATTGCAGCATATCTTTTAAAAAAACAAGGTTATGATGTCGCTGGGGTCACTATGTCGCTTTGGAAAGACGGCAGAGTCTTTCACGGGGATGCCACAAAGGATGCCTGTTTTTCTCCGAACAAGAAGGAAGAGATCGACAAGGCCCGCTCGATCTGCGACAAGCTTGGAATAGAGCATCATGTTCTGGATATCGCAGATCTGTATGAGTCCACTGTACTCAAGAACTTCAAGGATGAATACCTCGGAGGAAGAACTCCCAATCCCTGCATCTGGTGCAACCAGAAAATCAAGTTCGGGGCTATGGTCGATTATGCCAAGGAGGCCGGAATTCAGTTCGACTTCTTTGCAACCGGCCACTATGCAAGAATCGAGAAGGAAGACGACCGCTATTGCCTCAAGAGGGGACTCGACCCGCTGAAGGACCAGAGCTACTTCCTGTACAGGCTTTCCCAGAGGCAGCTGGGAAGGACACTTTTCCCCCTGGGATCGATGACCAAGACCCAGGTCAGAGCCATAGATGTAGAGCTGGGACTTCATCCCGAGGATCAGGGCGAGAGCCAGGATTTCTACAGCGGAGACTATTCGGACCTGCTTGAGGTTGAACCTACGCCGGGAGATATCGTTGACATGCAGGGGAAGGTCCTGGGGCGCCACAACGGAATCTGGAACTACACCATAGGACAGAGAAAAGGCCTCGGAGTATCAGCTCCAAGGCCCCTGTATGTGATTTCACTTGATGTGGCGGGCAACCGCGTGGTGGTGGGCTACGA
>JAGBRG010000152.1 GCA_017632495.1 Spirochaetales bacterium | reverse complement strand
TGCCCAAGATGGGATAGACCTTCATCAGTTGCGTCTGGAAGATGCCGTGAAGGAGGCTTCTCTGTTTCTTGAAGAGAGTCAGAAGCGGGGTCTCAGGAAGGTCAGGATCGTAACAGGAAAAGGTCTTCATTCGGAAAACGGAGAGGCTGTGATTAGGCCTGCAGTTTATGCTCTTTGCAAAGAAAGCAGCCTTGTCCGTGAAGTCAGCACTCCCAAGGCCGCAGAGGGCGGAAGCGGTGCTCTGAGCATCATACTTAAAGCAGGAAAAAAGTCATGAGAGTTCTTGTAGGAATGAGCGGAGGAATCGATTCCTCCGTAGTAGCATATCTATTGAAGCAGCAGGGCCACGAGGTCCTGGGCGTCACCATGTCACTTTGGAAGGATGGCATAGTCCCATCTTCGGCTCCTGTCAGGGATGCTTGCTTTTCTCCTATGGAGGCTCAGGACATAGAGAAGACTAAGAAAATATGCGAGTTCTTGGGGATTCCGCACACCGTTCTTGATATTTCTGACCTCTACGAGTCCACAGTCATAAAGAACTTCAGAGAAGAATACCTCGGAGGAAGAACTCCCAATCCATGCATCTGGTGCAACCAGAAGATCAAGTTCGGAGCCTTGGTGGACTATGCCAGGGAGGCAGGTCTTGAGTTTGACAAGTTTGCAACAGGCCACTATGCCCAGATTGTAGAGCAGGGCTCAAGATATTGTCTTAAGAGGGGAAAGGACCCCATCAAGGACCAAAGCTACTTTCTGTACAGGCTTTCACAGAAGCAGCTTGCAAATACAATCTTCCCTCTGGGCGGAATGCTTAAGTCCGAAGTCAGGGCAATAGATGAAAAACTTGGCCTTCATCCGCATGGACAGAGTGAAAGCCAGGACTTTTACAGCGGAAGCTATGCAGATCTTCTGGATGTAGAGCCTAAAGCGGGCGATATTGTGGATCTTGAAGGCAATGTCCTAGGAAGACACAACGGAATCTGGAACTACACCATAGGTCAGAGAAAGGGCCTGGGCGTTTCCGCTCCAAGGCCGCTTTATGTACTTTCTCTGGATGTTCAGAACAACAGGGTCGTTGTCGGCTATGAGGAAAATACCGTCAACACGACTGTCAGAGCCTCAAGAATCAACTGGGTTTCAATCGAAAGCCTGGACAAGCCGATTCATGCTTCTGCCAAGATCCGCTCTACAGGAACGCCTGTATCGTGTGAGGTCTTCATGGACAGTATGGACAGACTCTGCGCCACATTCGACACTCCCGTTAAGGCTGCGACATGCGGACAGAGTCTTGTTGTCTATGACAACGACATGGTCCTTGCAGGCGGCATCATTGAGTCAGTAGATTGATCAAAATCCTTAGAATGCCCAATTTCCTTTAACAAAAATCGGGACAGTCTTTCCGTCTCTTGTCTTTGCAGTGATGTTAAGCTCGGGGCATCCGATCATGAAATCAACATGGATCATCGACTCATTGACGCCGAGCTTGTAGCACTCTTCAAGGCTCATGTTCTCAAAGCCCCTCACGCAGTCAGGAAAGCCTTCTCCCATGGCAAGGTGGCATGCTGCGTTCTCATCAAACAATGTGCTGTAAAAAAGAAGACCGCTGTTTGAGATAGGGGAGTCTGTGGGAACCAGGGCACACTCACCCAGGTACTTTGCACCTTCGTCCATCTCAAGCATCTTTGTCAGCATGTCGTTGTTCTTTTCTGCATTCCACTATACGGCCTTGCCGTCCTCAAAGCGGATCCAGAAGCCGTCGATAAGCTGGCCCTGGTAGCTAAGGGGTTTTGTGGCGTAGACGATGCCGTGGGCACGCCCGCGCTTGGGGGAAGTGAAGCACTCCTCGGTCGGGATGTTCGGATTGAATTTGATGC
>JAGBRG010000151.1 GCA_017632495.1 Spirochaetales bacterium | reverse complement strand
GCTACAAGGACATAAACAATGTCAGCAGCCTGAAAAGCGGAGACAAGGTCTATTACAACAAGATGGGTAAGAGTCTTATTCTTTTCAACATCGGAAAAGAGGATCTGAGCAAGGGAATGAATATCCTGGGTGCCCACATCGACTCCCCGAGACTTGATGCCAAGCAGAGCCCGATTTATGAGGACACCGCGCATAAGACAGGAATCGTGTATCTGAACACGCATTACTACGGCGGTATCAAGAAATACCAGTGGGTGGCCCAGCAGCTTGCCCTTCACGGAGTTGTAGTCAAGACCGACGGAAGCAAGGTGAATGTCTCAATCGGAGACGATCCGAAAGATCCTGTCTTCTGCATTTCAGACATCCTGCCACACATTGCCCAAGAGCAGATGAAAAAGACTGCATCTGAGTTCATAGAGGCAGAGAAGCTTGATGCAGTTCTTGCATGCTATCCCAATCCCGACCAGGACAAGTACACGGCAGGAGAAGGCAAGGAGAAGGTTCTGAAGTTCTTCGAGGACAAGTACGGCATCAAGGAAGATGACTTTGCATCAGCTGAGCTTGAGCTTGTTCCCGCCGGAAGAGCCAGATACCTTGGTTTTGACAAGACCCTTGTTCTTGGATACGGCCAGGATGACAGAGTCTGTGCATACACATCACTCATTGCAATGGTCGAAGGAGCTTCAGAGGGAAGAACCTCATGCTGCATCCTTGCGGACAAGGAGGAGATCGGAAGCACAGGTGCCACAGGAATGAACTCACATCTTCTGGACAACGCCGTGGCAGAGGTTGTGGCAAGACTGAACGTCAAGGATAATCCGGAGCTTGTCATAAGACGTGCCTTGGCCAATTCCTACATGCTCTCAAGTGATGTGAACACAGCCTATGATCCTCTGAATTCAAACCTGTATGACAGTGACAACTCATCGTTCCTGGGAAGGGGTGTTGTGTTCAACAAGTACACAGGATCCCGCGGAAAGAGCGGAGCTTCGGATGCAAACCCTGAGTTCATCGCCAAGGTGCGCGCAAAGCTCTATGAAAAGGATGTCAAATTCCAGAACGCCGAACTTGCCAAGGTAGATGTAGGCGGAGGCGGAACAATTGCCCATTATGCGGCGGAGTACGGAATGTCCGTCCTGGACTGCGGAGTTTCTGTTCTGAGCATGCATGCTCCGTGGGAGATTACTTCCGCTTATGACATAGAGCAAGCTTACCTCTGTTACAAAGCATTCTTAACTTTAGCTTAAGAGCTTGATTTCAAAAAAAAAGAAGGGGTTGCCGGTACTTGGCAGCCCCTTCAGCTTTTGTTCCCCTTAAGGGTTCGTATTATTCAATAACTTTGCCCTTTTCCTTGCGGGCTGCGGCCTCGATTTTGTCGGCGATCATCTCAATTCCTTCGTAGAGCTCATAGCAGTCATAGCTGACGACCTTTACAGTACCCCATGAGAAGTGGAGCTTCGCATCAATGTGGAAGCCCTGTCCCAGGGTCTCTCTCTTCATTGTGATATCCAGGTCGTGAAGGTAGCTTTCTGCGAAGTCGAGTTTTGCCAGCTTCTTGTCAAGGAATTCCCTTGTTTCGTCACTGATCTGATAGTGGATGCCTCTGACGTTAAGGTTCATGTTCTGCCTCCTTGAAGTTGCGGATAGATGTCTAATTTAATGATAAAGGCAGTATTACTAAAAGTCAAAAACAAATTGGAATAAATCACCTTGTGTAAGATGAGTCTATGTTCAGCTCGCTTCGGTATTTACCCACGGTCCTTCTGGCGCACTTGATGCCTCTGGACAGCAGAAGGTCGGATATCTTCTGGTCTGAAAGCGAGCCGTTTTCTGCAACTATTTCGGCAATCATGTCTTTGACAACGTTTCTTGAGACGCTGTTCTGATCGCCTGATGTGTTCGCCACACCCTGCGAGAAGAAGTATTTGAGCTGAAAGATGCCCCAGTCGGTGTCCACCCATTTGCTCTGGGCAAGGCGGCTCATCGTGGTCTCGTGGACTCCCACTATATCGGCAATGTCCTTGAGTGTCATGGTCTTCAGGTATCTGGGACCGTTGAGGAAGAACTCGCTCTGGTATTCCATGATGGCGGCAGCGGCCTTGTACAGGGTCTGGAATCTGAGGTTCACCTGGGTTATCAGGGTCTTTGCCTGCCTTACGTGGTCTTTGATGTATGCCGAGGCCTCTTTTGCCTCGGGGCCTTTGAGGTCGTCTGCCAGACTTTCAAATTCGGGGGAGATCTCAAGGTCCGGAATGTCCGAGCGATTGAGCTCAAGAACGAGTTTCCCGTTTTTGTTTCTGATCGAAAAATCAGGTTCAACTGCGTTCAGGG
This sequence comes from Spirochaetales bacterium, assembly GCA_017632495.1. Lineage (GTDB taxonomy): Bacteria > Spirochaetota > Spirochaetia > Sphaerochaetales > Sphaerochaetaceae > UBA9732. The sequence goes on along the minus strand of JAGBRG010000151.1, from coordinate 4,742 downwards.
CATCGGATGAGAAATTCTGTCCGGGCTATGGGGTGAGGCTCTTGAGGATCGAAAACAGAGTCTGAACATCTTCTTCTGGGATTCTCAAAGCCGATGCGACTTCCTTGAACTTTCCGGCCTTCAGTTTTTCAAGATGGTTGTTGACCATATCCGAAAAGTGCTCAAGATCCTCTTTTGCCATGCCTGACATCTTTGCCTGAAGAATCAAAGACTCCCTGAAGTCCTTAACGCAGACTCCGGCAGGGTCAAAGCTTTGGACAACGGAGACGGCCTTTTCAAGGTCCTCCTTTGACGGATTCAGCTTTTCGGTAAGCTCCTCCAAAGGGAGGATGAAAAAACCGTTCTGGTCCAGATTGCTGATTAAGGCCTCGCAGAGAGGTCTGATATTCTGAGGAACCTGAGTCTCTCCAAGCTGCTCGGTAAGATGCTCTTTCAGAGTCTGTGACGGAGCGCTGGAGTTTTCTATCATCATCTGCTTTCTGTCTGAAGCTTCAGGATCAAAGCCTCCGTCAGAGTACGACATGTTCTCGTAGTCGGAGGAATCGGCATCGTCCATTCGGTCATCCAGACTGCGTTCCGCCGGGCCATCGGATGGTGTATTTGAGAATTCCGAGTCAGGAATCTCCAATGCGGGATTTGCTTCGATTTCTGCCTGGATGTGGGCCTTGAGCTCCAATATCGGCATGGGAAGCAGCGCAAGGGACTGCAGCATCTGAGGAGAGAGGTTCTGCTCTGTCCTGAGGCTTTGATTCAGTCCGAGGCTTGCGTCCATCATTGCTCCTCAAACGATTCGCCGAAGTAGATGTCGCGGGCAATCTCGTTGGCCAGAAGATCCTGCTTTGTTCCGGAAACCAAAATCGATCCGTCGCTGATTATGTGTGAGCAGGTTGTGATGGAAAGGGCGTCACGCACATTGTGGTCTGTAAGAAGAATTCCGATTCCGAATCTTGCAAGGGATCTGATTATCTGTTTGATTTCAAAGACAGCCTTGGGGTCGATGCCCGCAAAGGGCTCGTCCAGAAGGAGGAACTTCGGGCTTGTGGCAAGGCATCGGGCTATCTCAGTACGGCGACGCTCTCCTCCTGAGAGGGTGTAGCCCTTCTGCTTGGCAATGCGGGTCAGGCCGAAGGATTTAAGAAGGCCTTCGGTAATCTCGTCCTTGCGCTGTGCATCAATGTCTGTTCTGGATTCAACCACCAGACGGATGTTGTCCCTGACGCTGATTTTGCGGAAGATCGACGGCTCCTGGGGCAGGTACGAGATTCCCATGCGGGCGCGCTTGTACATGGGCTGGTCGGTGATGTCTATGTCATTGATTGAAATGCGACCGCCGTTGTTGGCGATAAATCCAACAATCATGTAGAACGTGGTGGTCTTTCCGGCTCCGTTGGGACCTAAAAGGCCTATGATCTGGCCGCCCTTCATGCTGAAGGAGATGTCCTTTACGACCTCACGCTTGCCGTAGACTTTTCTCAGGTGCTGGATCTGAAGTGTGTTAGCCATTGAAAGCCCCCGAGATTGTGCCGTACATCTTGATTTCGTTGGTCTTAAGGTCAACGACTATCATGGCGGCGTTGTAAGTATCGTCATTCCAGTTCACCGAAGCCTTGCCTCTGAGGGTGACTGTGTTTTCTTTGCCGTTGTATTCGATTCTGTCGGCTCTGCAGACCATAAGGCCTTCATCGGTTTCCTTGATGATCTTGGCCATGAGCTGAAGGACCATGGCGGATTTACCCATGTCATATTCGAACCATCCGCCTGAGAGGGCTGCCTGGTTTTCCGTGTCCTGGATTTCTATCCAGCTGTCGGACGAGACCTTGCCGGAGGTTCTGTCATAGAAGAGATTGGGGCTTGTGAAACTGATTCCGCTGTCCTTTTCTTTGGCACTTACGTTGCCTGTGCAAAGCACATAGCTGTAATCATCTCCGTAAAGCTCGATTGAATCCGATGTCAGAACCACATCGTCAGTACCGACTCTGGCTCCGCCTGAGAGAAGAACTCGCTTTGAGCTGCCCTGGGTTGTTATTGTTGTGTGTCCGCCCGAAAAATCAAGTGATGATGAGAATGCGGATGCGCAGAAGACAGCTGATAAGGCAAACAAACAGATGATTGTACGGACTGTTTTTCCCATATTCATCAAAGCGTTCCCTCCAGAATTCTGCTGAATTCGTATCTGTCTTCATCCATCGATGCGCTGAAGCCTTCGGCCATGATCTTTGTTCCGTCACCGTATGAAACGCTGACAACAGAGCTGCACATCAGGGTGTTTTCATCGCCGTCCCATTCTATGCGCTGAGACTCGATGGTCACCTTATTGTCATCGTTGACCATACTGACTCTGACATCTCCGGAAAGAACGGCTCTCTTGTTATCCGATGAAACACGGGCTTCCTTGCAGCTTCCGCTGAGGCTGTCCCCCTGCTTGAAAGAAACATCATTCAGAACCGTATCCCGTCCTTTTCCGTAGATTGTTATCAGAGTTGCATGCATTACCATGGGTTTGTCCGAGCTTGCCCCTGCTACGTTTTCTCCCAATATGTAGTCCGCATCGCGAAGCTCCATCTCAGGAATCTCAATTCCCGATTCAGGAAGATTCGAGCTTTCCCTGCTGCAGGATATGCAAAGGGCTAAGCTAAGAACGGAGAGTCCCACAAGCAATAAGCATGCCATGTCTCTGGCTTTCATGGGTCTAATATACAACGAATAGGTACTATTGCAAAGTAGTTCAAAGAAAGGTAAATTGCACCTATGAAGGTTCTGCTATTGGGAGAAATCGTCGGTCGCTGCGGCATCGGCGTAATCAAGAAAGCGCTTAAGACATACCGCCAGAATAACGGGGTGGATCTTGTCATTGCAAACGGCGAGGGTGCCACCAGCGGCTATGGTCTGGGCTTTCAGAATGCGCTTTCAATCCACCACATGGGTGTTGATGTTCTTACCATGGGAGAAAAGTCCTTCTTCAAGCTGGATATGGTCGAAGGAATCGCAAAACGTTCCAGCATCCTCAGACCTGCTAACTATCCCGAGACGGTGCCCGGCCGCGGAATCCGCTACATGAACGTCGGAGACACCAAGGTATGCATCATCAACACACTGGGAATGTTCAGTTTCAGCAACAACCCTCATCTGAATAATCCTTTCCTCAGCGCAGATACCATGGCGGAGAAAGCCAAAAGCGAGACACCTGTTGTCATCTACATCTTCCATGCGGCGGCAAGTGCTGAAAAACTTGCAATGGGCCACCTGTTGGACGGAAAGGTCAGCATCATGGCCGGCACGCACTGCAAGGTTCTTACAGCAGATGCATCCATCCTTGACGGCGGAACTGCATTCATATCGGATCTGGGGCGCTGCGGAGCCTCTGTAAGCGTGGGAGGCTTTGAACCCGAACATGAGATCCGAAAGTTCAGAACCCAGGTTCTCACAAGATCCCATGAAAGCTGGGAAAAGCCTCAGATGCAGGGTGCTTTGGTTGAAATTGACGAAAAAACAGGCAAGGCAGTCTCCATAACACCCGTAATTGAGGATGTTCCTGTCGAGATGCCCGCACAGAAGACGGAACAGGGAAACTAAGCCATGTACACAGTATCTCAGGTCAAAGGATTTGAAAGCGACGGAACAATCAGAATGGGGTGTCTGACATCTGCCTGCCAGGGCTGTAAGGCCTCTATGTTCTGCAACAACAAGAATGTCAGCGAGTTCTTCGCACTGAATCCCAAAAAAGTCCAAGTCAATCAGGGCGATCTTGTCGAGCTTTACATGCCGCCCGGAAAGACGATTCTAAGCACCGCGCTGGTGTTCGCACTGCCCTTGCTTCTTTTCCCCTTGGGATATCTTGCCATGCGTGCGCTTTTTCCTTCATCTTCCGAAATCGTCCATGCTCTTGGCGGATTCGGTGCCATGGCGGTCTCTTTCGGCATTGCAGCCGTAATCTCAACTGTACACAAAAGGAACCTCATGCCCACAATCGTACGCATAATGGCCAAGGCCGAGGACTCTGAGAAGGTCTGATTTTTTCAGGCTTCTTCCGGATAGAGGCGGTTCATCTTCCTTGTAACATAGATTGTCACAAGCAGGTGGCATAATCCTGTGACTGCCCATGAAATCGGATATGAAAGATAGACCAGAGGAAGTGTAGGATTTGCATGGACTACGGTTGCTATCCAGAGGATTCTCAGGGCACAGGAGCCTAAAAGCGTCACCACTGTGGAAAGAATCGACCTGTTCAGACCGCGGACAATACCTGAACCTGTGTCCATGGAAGCCAGGGTGAAATAAAGGAAGAGCATGTAGAACAGTCTTGTCACCGCCGTCTCTATGGCAAGCGGAGAGCTGACATAGATTGAAGCAAGCGGATATCTCAGGGCCAGAATCAGAATTGCCAATGTCTCTGCTACCATGAACGAAACAAGATAGCAGTCCCTGATGACCTTTTTGATTCTTCGAGACATGTGCGCACCATAGTGCTGGCTTGTGAATGTGACTGCGGCCTGACAGACGGAGTTGGTGGAAACATATGCAAAGCTTTCGATGCTGGCTCCTGCTGCGTTTCCGTCGATTATGTCCGATCCTCCCGGGCAGACTGTGTTGTTTATGCTGATGATGCTGCTCTGGATTATCATGTTGGACAGCGAGAACAGAAGTCCCTGGATTCCCGCAGGAAGGCCGTTATAGATGATTCCCCTCAGGGCATACTTTTCAATCTTCATCTTCTTGAACTCAAGGTGGCACCAGCCCTGGTC
>JAGBRG010000150.1 GCA_017632495.1 Spirochaetales bacterium | reverse complement strand
TTTCATCCGAGCCGTCCACATCGCAGTAGAACCCTATCTGGAGGTTGCCGACGATGCCCCAGGGCTGGCTTCCGAAATAGCGGATGTTCTTCACCTTCAGGCCCACCTCCTCCATGCTCTCGCGGCGCACCGTGTCTTCTGCCGTCTCGCCTATTTCGATGAACCCTGCGACCAGGCTGTATCGGGGAAAGCCGTTTATGTTGTTCTTAATCAATAGAAGCTTATCGCCGTTTCTGATTGCGATGTTCACCGCAGGATGGATGTCTGGGTATATTGTGTGATGGCACTGCGGGCAGACCAAGGCGCGCTCTTTCTCTGACGGCACCAAGGGTGTTCCGCACACGCCGCAATAATGATGATAGCGCCGCCATGAGACTATGTGATAGCCTGTGGCAATCTCAAAAGGCAGGGCCGCAGGTTGCATAGAAAAGGTCTCGCGAAGCGGGATAAAACTATAGCCTTCAAGCGGACATGTTGCGGGATCCTGGATGTAGCGGCCGAAAAAGGCCTTCTCGTCCACATAAAAGAGAAAGTCGTCTATGGTCACATCAAGCGCGGGGAAGACGGGAACAGATGGGGTCTCACCGGGTGCACCCTCAGGCCCACAGCCGCCCGCACAACCCTTAGCACAAACTGCCACGCTGTTTCTGGAATACAAAAAGACAACATCGCCTTTTTGAGGTGCGCGGGGGTGGAAGCTGTTATCAAAAACCGAAGGATAAATATCGTTAAGCATAGTCACCTTGATGATAAACCAAAACAAGGATTGAAAAAAGATTAACTTAGCTATAGATTAGAGTTCGCCGACCGGCCCGAAACGGAAACAAGCCCGCACGGACCGACCGGCAGGGGTAAAATGAACATTCTTTGCGTAGCGGACACCACCCAGAGCCTCGCCTTTTCCTCCAACGTGAAGGAAATCTACAAGGGCACGGACCTGATTCTGTCCTGCGGAGACATGCCTGTAGAAAGCTATGACTACCTCAGCACCATGCTAAGGCGCGATGTGTTCTACGTCTATGGAAACCATAACCTGAGCACATTCAAAGCCGAGATGGACAAGGAGTTCATGCACTACAAGAAATTCGAGAACGAATACACAAAGAAGTTCTACGGCTTTCTGATCGACGGAAAGTGTCTGGTCCACAAAAAGACAGGTCTGATTATTGCAGGCCTTGGTGGATCCATGCGCTACAACACAGGAGACAGCCAGTACACGGAGTCTCAGATGAAGTGGCGTATCCGCCGTCTGGTGCCTACCCTCCTTAGGAACAAAAGGAAATACGGACGTTATTTGGACATACTGGTTACGCATGCTCCACCTAGGGGCATCGGCGATGGGGTGGACCAGTGTCACAAGGGCTTTGAGTGCTTTCTGTCGTTCATGGATAAGTACAAGCCCAAGTACCTGTGTCATGGACACATACATCTGGACGATCAGAACTCGCCCAGAGTTACTCAGTACAAGGACACAAAGGTCATCAACGTCTTTGGAAGCTACATGATCAAGGAAGAGGAAACAGGAGCTATTGATGGCTGATTCCATGACTTTGAACGAGGACTTCAACAAAGCCCACCACCATGCGATTTTCCAGCAGATCTTCTCGGCATTCCGCTGGAGCAACCCCAACCTTCTCTCTCTTTACGAGGTGACCAAGCTGATCAAGCCCGAGGCCGAGGCCTACAAGGGCATGCAGACCATCCCCGTGGCGAAAATCATCGGGTCCGAAAACAGGTACCACGATTTTTCCTCGGCATTCTACCCCAAAAACATTCGCCTGCAGACCAGATGGGAGAGCGTTGACGCCGCACGCATAGACGATGTCATCCTTCCCCCGATTTCCGTCTACAAGCTTGGCGATGTCTACTTTGTCCGTGACGGGAACCACCGTGTCTCCGTGGCCAGGTCCCAGGGGGTCGAGTTCATCGACGCCGAAGTCGTAGAGCTTACGTCCAAAATCCCTCTTGAAGAGGGCATGACGCTCAACGAAATCCGAAAGCGCGTGGTGGAGTACGAGCGCGAGCGCTTCATCGAGCAGTTCGAGCCCGACTACCTTCCCATGGACCGCATCGTCTTCACCACCCCGGGCTCGTATCCCGAGATGGTCAACCACATTCTGGTCCACAAGTACTACGCCAACCAGGACCGCGACGACGAGATGACCTTCGCCGAGGGTGCAAAAAGCTGGTACGAAAACGTCTACTTGAAGGTCGTCCACGCAATTGAGCAGGAGCACCTTCTCATCGACTTCCCCGGCCAGACCGAGGCCGACATGTACATGTGGCTGGTTCGCCGCTGGGACAGCATGAAACGCACAGATGCAAAGGCAACCGAGCTTGACGCGGCAAAGGCTGCCAAGGAAGAATACAAGGACCACGCCCTCAGGCGTTGGTTCAGATACATGCGTCAGAAGCTTTCACGAAAGTAAGCTTCAAGGTGGGGAGAAAAAATGCAATATGATGAGGTTCTGAGAATACTCTTGGGCACAAGCACGGGCCAACGTCTTGGCGCTGTGCAGAGCCTTTACTCCAAACTGGACAAGGCCCAGGGCCGCTTTGCAAAGACCTTTGATGTAAGCTGCCCGCACGGCTGCGGATCGTGCTGCGAGCACTTTTTCCCCGACATCACCATGGCCGAGGCAGAATACCTTGCCATGGGAATCCTCTTTGAAGGACGTGAGGATGAAATTCTTGAGAAGCTTCACTCAATCAAAGACCGTACCGCCTGCCCCCTGTACAGAAAGGACAATCCCTACCACTGCTCTGTCCATGCGGTAAGGCCCTTAATCTGCAGGCTCTTCGGGTTTTCCGCCGTGCGCGATAAAAACGGGCGTCCTGCCTTTGCCGACTGTAAATGGAACACCAAGGTCCTGAATCTTACGACACAGGACCTTGAAGCACACACAGAGGATCTTGCGATTATGAGTGACTATGGCATGGCCATTGAGGAAATCCAACCTGAAGACCCTTCCACCTATCCTCTGGACGAGGCTCTTGAGAAGGCCATCTACAAGATAAAGTTCCTTCTTATGCTGGATAGCGACGACCCGGAGCCCGAGCCCAACGCCAGCTGAAAAACCTTAATCTGCTACTCCCTTTTCCTTGAGGTAACCAACCACATCCCCTACTGTCTTGAAATCCACGGGGTCCGCAAAGTGGATTGCAAAGGCATCCTCAAGCTCCATGGATACAAGCATCAGTGCCAAAGAGTCCATTCCAAGGTCCTCCCTGAGGTTCGTCTTGTCGCTGACAGTCGAGATATCATAATCAGGGTTCACCTTGTTAAGGATGGCCTTAAGTTTTTCCATTATCATAGAAAATCTCCTCAGATGTCCTTTACGAACGATCTTCTTCTCTTATGCTGGATGGCTGTGAAATACTTCCACATGGACTGAACCGCGATGTTGTCCTCAAGGTTCAGGTTCGTCTCA
>JAGBRG010000015.1 GCA_017632495.1 Spirochaetales bacterium | reverse complement strand
GTGACGATTGTCTTGATGAACACAGGGTCCTTTGGCATTTTGTCGTGTTTAACGCGCTGTGAGCAGATGTAATCCAATAGCAGCATTCCAACTTCATTTCCTGTAAGAAGCTTCATGTCAGAGCCGTCACGCACGGCAATTCCCACTCTGTCGCAGTCAGGGTCTGTTGCAAGCATCAGATCGGCATTAAGGCGTGAAGCATACTCAAAGCCCAATGACAGTGCCTGTCTGATTTCAGGGTTGGGATAAGGACAGGTGGGGAAGTTTCCGTCGGGCTTTTCCTGCTCCTTAACAACTGAGATGTTGGTAAAGCCTGATTCGTTTAAGGCTCTTAATACAGGCTTAAGGCCTGCACCGTTAAGCGGTGAGTAGACAATGGCAACGTCTTTGTTTATCTCATCGCCGAAGAGGACACTTCTGTTTTTGACTTCACTTATGAAGGCGCTGTAGCAGTCTTCTCCGATGTATCTGATCTTGCCTGATTTGACAAAGGAATCAAAGTCACCGTGCTTTATGCCAGAAAAGATATCTGTCTTTTCAATCTCTGATAAAATGGCATCAGCTGCCTGGTCTGTGATCTGACATCCGTCAGGTCCGTAGACCTTGTAGCCGTTGTACTTTGACGGATTATGGGATGCGGTGACCATGACACCTGCTGCGCACTTGAAAAAGCGCACTGCAAAGGAGACACACGGAACCGGCATGAGCTGGGGATAAAGGTAAACAGAGATGCCGTTTGCTGCAAGAATCTCAGAGGCACAGCGTGAAAATACATCTGACTTGATTCTGCTGTCATAACCTATGGCAACGGTAAGATTGTCCGCATGCTCTTTTAAAAGGTAGTTGGCAAGACCCTGTGTGGCCTTTCCGACTGTGTACTCGTTCATGCGGTTGGTACCAGCTCCGATTATTCCTCTAAGGCCGGCTGTTCCGAACTCAAGATCCCTGTAAAAGGCATCTTCAATTGCCTTTTCATCCATTTTCTCAAGCTCTGACTTGAATTCACATGCATTATCAAGCCATCTCTTATATTCCTTCAAATGGTCCATGAGCACCTCTCTAAATATGTTTAGAAAATGATAACATCCCAAAGAGGCTGACAGCAACCTTTTATGCCAGTTGGAGCAATAGTTTTAGGCCAGTTGTATTGGAATTCGTGCTGATTTGACACGTTTTTCCATGGAAAACGTGCTGTTTTTGCACCTTTTTCTATGGAAAACGTGCTGTTTATATGTTACCATCAGACTAGGACAGTAGTGTCATGGAGGTCTTGTGCTCTTCAGAAAACGTTCAGAAGATATAAAAAAATGGATAAATGAAAAAGAAAAGACTGCTCTTCTTGTAAGTGGAGCAAGACAGACCGGAAAGACATTTCTCATAAGAGAATGTCTGAAGGAACTCAAGGTCTCCTATGTTGAATTCAATTTCATTGAACGCCCGGATGTAGTCAGACTCTTTTCCGAGTCAAAAGACCTGGGTGCCAAAGACATACTTGTAGGTCTCTCATTTTTGTCGGACAAACCCATGAAAGAGGGAGAAACTATCATTTTCTTTGATGAAATCCAGGAATACAAGGAAATAGCGACACTGATTAAGTTCCTTGTCGATGAAGGGTCTTTCCGATACATACTCAGCGGTTCCCTTCTTGGCGTGGAACTCAAAGGAATAAGATCAACTCCCGTGGGATATATGAAAGCAATTCAGATGTTCCCTCTTGATCTTGAAGAGTTCTACATGGCTATGGGTTTGACAAAGCAGGCTTTTGAGCTGCTTCGCTCAAGCTATAATGAGGCCAGAGCAATACCAGAGGCTATTCACAACAGACTTATGCGCGGTTTCATGAACTACATGATAGTCGGAGGAATGCCTCAAGCAGTTCAGAGCTTTGTTGATGACTCAGACTACAGCAAAGTCATGGACATTCATAACGCCATAATTCCAGGCTATGGAAATGACTTTTCAAAGTATGAGACAGAAAACAGAAAACTGAAGCTTAGAAAAATATATGACCTGATACCTGCTGAGCTGGCGGCAAAGAACAAACGCTATGTATTTAACAATCTGGACAGGAACTTCAGACCTGAAAACTACGAATCAAGTTTTGAATGGCTTGTCAGTTCAGGTGTTGCAATAGCCGTTTATAACATCACAGAACCCAAGATTCCTCTTATGCTGAACAGTAAATCAAACCTGTTCAAGCTTTTCATGTCTGATGTGGGACTTCTGACCACACGATACGGAAAAGCAACAATCAAGTCCATTCTGGATGGAAATACTACGCTCAACTGTGGTGCCATGTATGAAAACTTTGTTGCTCAGGAACTGAATTCCCATGGCTTTTCACCCTACTATTTCAACAGCAAAAAGCAGGGCGAAGTTGATTTTGTAATTGAGGAAAATCTTCAGGCTGTTCCGATTGAAGTGAAATCCGGAAAGGATTATCAGATTCACAGTGCTCTGAATAACATCCTTTCAGACAGAAACTATGGTATAAAAAAGGCCATTGTGTTGTGCAATGACAACCTGAAGGTCAACGGGCCTGTTACTTATTTGCCGATTTATATGACAATGTTCATTAAAAAAGACGACGAAGTACTGCCAAAAGCAGAAAAAACAACACTTCGTGACATTCAAGTCTGAACAATCATCTGACTGTTATGCCCTGGTACTCTGTCTTGATCTTCTCATAGCCTTCTATGGAACCCACGTCAAAACGGTGGCC
>JAGBRG010000149.1 GCA_017632495.1 Spirochaetales bacterium | reverse complement strand
TCAATGAGCACATTTCTCCTTCTCTTGTTCTGAAGCACAAAGATGCCCTGATTTGCAGCGATTATGTTGTAATTGATGCAAATCTTCCGATTGAGACCATCAAAGCCATTGCCTCACTTGATGTGAAGCTTGTTGCTGACTGCGTCTCCACCGTTAAGGCTCTGAATCTTTCTGATGTCTTGGAAAACATATTCCTCCTTAAGGCGAACTTCTTTGAAGCCTGCGTTCTTGCAGAGGTTCAGGGTGTAGAACCCGATGAGGAAGGTCTTCAGACAATAATGGAGGCCCTGGTTGCCAAAGGCCTGAGAAGGGCGATAATATCTCTTGGCGGTAAAGGTGCCTTCTGCTATGAGGTCTCCGGAACCGGAACACGCGGCTACGAGTCTCCTGTGATAGACGGCCTTGAGGTTGTCTCGACTAACGGATGCGGTGATGTTCTTCTTGCAGGTTTCTTAAGAACCCTGGCAGACGGACTTCCCATGGAAGATGCCATGGACTACGGTCAGATGGCATCAGGCATAAACGCCCGAAGCATGGTGGCGGTAAGCCCCGAACTGAGCTACGAGCTTGTAAAGAAGAGGATGGAAAAATGAACAGATATCTTGATCTTACCGATGAAGTGAAAAACGCACTCGAAGCCGGAAAGCCGGTCGTTGCCCTTGAAAGCACGATTATCAGCCACGGCATGCCTTATCCCAAGAACGTAGAGACCGCAGTCTCCGTTGAGAACGTCATCCGCCAAAACGGTGCTGTTCCCGCAACAATTGCAATCATCGGCGGAAGGCTTAAAGTAGGTCTTACCAGCGAACAGCTTGAATACTTCGGCAAAAAGGGAACGGCCATTGCAAAGGTAAGCCGCCGTGACATTCCCATGATCGTCGCAACGGGTCAGGACGGAGCCACAACCGTTGCCGCCACAATGATGATTGCCTCCATGGCAGGCATCCAGGTATTCGCAACAGGCGGAATCGGAGGAGTGCACCGCGGAGCAGAGACCACAATGGATATCTCGGCAGACCTTGATGAGTTTGTCAAAACACCTGTTATGGTAATCTGCGCAGGAGCCAAGGCAATTCTGGATCTGAATCTTACAATGGAATATCTTGAGACCAAGGGAATTCCTGTTTATTGCTACAAGACAGACGAGCTTCCTGCCTTCTACACAAGAAAGAGCGGAATCAAGGCTCCGTTCAGAGCAGACAGCCCCGAAGAGCTTGCCAAGATCTGGAACACCAAAAATGAGCTGGGAATCCAGGGAGGCTTCATAGTAGCCAATCCCATTCCCGAAGAGTTCAGCATGGACAGTAAGCGCATCAACGCAGCCATTGACCAGGCAATTGCGGAGATGAACAAGCTTGGAATCCACGGAAAGGAGACCACGCCTTATCTTCTAGACAAGGTCCAGAAGCTCACAGGCGGAGACAGCCTTGAGTCCAACATCAGACTTGTTCTGAACAACGCAGCCCTTGCTGCCAAAATCGCCGCAAGCATAAGGTAATCAGAACTTTTCAATCTTTCTTCAATCTTTCGGATTTCATATTGATAGGGTAAGGTGGTAAATCATGAGAGTCCTTCTGGCTGAAGATGAAAAAAGAATGGCATCCGCTTTGGTGGCGATACTGAAACAGGAAAAATACGATGTAGACCACGTACCTGACGGAGAGTCCGCCCTTAGTGCTCTGGAAAGCAATATATATGACATTGCGGTTCTGGATGTGATGATGCCTTACCTCAACGGCTTTGATGTCGCACGCAAGGCAAGGTCTGCAGGTATTTCTACTCCCATTCTCATGCTTACTGCAAAAAGCCAGGTAGATGACAAGGTTCAGGGTCTGGACAGCGGTGCGGATGACTATCTCACAAAGCCGTTTGAAACCAAAGAGCTTCTTGCAAGACTTCGTGCCCTGATCCGAAGAAAGACAAATCCTGACATCAGGGATGGGGAGCTTTGCTTCGGAGATCTGGCTCTGAATGTTCCTACTGCCACACTGAGCTGTACCGCCACAGGACGCAGCATCAGACTTGGAGAGAAGGAACTGAAAATTCTCGAGTACATGATGACAAACCGCAATCAGATTATCACGCGCGAGCAGCTTGCCGTAAAAATCTGGGGCTTTGAGAACGAAGCTGAATACAACAATGTAGAGGTCTACATGTCCTTCACTCGGAAAAAGCTTACATTTGTCGGTTCATCGGTGGAACTTAAGGCCGTTCGTGGACTGGGTTATGAATTGAGGGATAGTAATGTTTAAGAAGACAAGGCGCAGAATCTTTCTTTCGATAATGGGATCTCTCAGTCTGCTGTTCATAATCACGCTTTCTGTGATTCTTTTTGCCAGCTTCCGTCAGATGCAGCGGGAAAACCAGGATAAACTCAAAAGATACTCCGACATGTATCTTATGGAAAGTCAGAAAAACAGTGAAGACGCCCCTTCGTTTGAACCTCCGGCACCCCCTCAGGACCGCGGAAGAGTTCCGGAAACCGGCCCGATGGACAACAGTCCTGACTTCCAGCTTTCGGTTTTCTATTCAGTGGCTTTCTCCAAAGAAGGAGAGGTCCTTGAAGTAAATGTAGGAGAAAAAAAGCTGTATGAAGAAGAGGCTCTGGTGAATCTTGCCAAAGAGGCTCGTGCCAATAATAAGAAGGACGGAAAGAAAGGAGACCTAGTCTATCTTGTAAGCGAAAAGCCCGGCTACATTCTTGTAGCATTTTTGGACAACACCATGGCCAACAGCAATCTGGATATGCTGATCCGCAATTTCATAATTGTGGGCCTGGTGGCAATTCTTATACTGCTTGTCATTTCCTACATCATCGCCGGACGGATTGTCAGACCGCTTGAGGAAAATGACAGAAAGCAGAAGCAGTTCATCTCGGATGCCAGCCATGAGCTGAAAACACCTGTTTCTGTAATCAACGCCAACACGGAAATGCTGCGAAGAGAAATAGGGGAAAACGAGTGGCTGTCCAACATCCAATATGAAAACGAGCGCATGGGCACTCTTATAAAGCAGCTTCTGGATCTGTCCAGGGCTGAAAACGCATCTGCTACCATGGAAAGGATTGACCTTTCCAATATTGTCACCACAGATACTCTTGCCCTTGAAAGCCTTGCATTCGACCAGGGCAGAATCATAAACAGCGATATAGAAGATAATATCCATATTGAAGGAAACCGCACCCAGATGGAGCAGGTTGTCACGGTTCTTCTGGATAATGCCATCCGTCACTCCACAGGGAAGGAAATAGAAATAACCTTGAAAAAGCACGGAAGGTCCGTACTTCTTTCCGTATCCAACGAAGGAGCGGAGATTCCGTCGGACAAACTTGAGCATCTCTTTGACCGCTTCTACCGCCTTGATGAGGTTCGAAACAGCGAGGACAACCACTACGGTCTTGGTCTTTCCATTGCAAAGGCTGTTGTACTGAATCACAAGGGAAACATTTCAGTATCATGCAAGGACGGAAAAGTCACATTCACGGTCACTCTTCCGGGCGTCTGAAAAAATTTCTGAAAAATTAATAAAGCTTCAATCTTTCTTCAATCAAACTCCTTGATTATTGCAGTGTAAAGCAAAACAAGGAGGCCTGACATGGCACACAGAAAATACAATCTTTTAGCAGTTCTGCTTCTTCTGATTGCACTTCTAGTATCCTGCAATACGGATATGTCTTCGGGTAGCACATCAGGAACAAGCAACACAAAGGATTATCAGAATTCGGTATCCGTCACCACGGACGCAGAGAATCTTTATCCTGAAACATATGATGAGGACGACTATACCTCATGGAAGACTTATGACTTCGGAACACAGTACGTTTTCGATGTTTCTACAAAGACATGGGTCGGAACATCTCCTGCAGATGCCGGCGTTGCAAAGGTAACCCTTAAGGATAATAGCCTGAAAGTTACAAACAAACTTGATTCTGCAATCAATATCGCCCTTACAGGCTCTGATTCTTCATTCAAGGTTGTAATCGAAGGCAATAGCCAGCCTGTAAAGCTGACTTTGGATGATCTCAGTCTTACCAGCGATGAAAGGGCGATAAACGTAAAGGCATCGCAAGTCACCTACATCGTGCTTGAAGGAGAAAACAGCCTTGAGACTAACATCAACAGCTATGACAAGAACGTTCTTAAGAGCGCAGCCGACATGATCTTCGACGGAACGGGAAGCCTTTCTGTCACCGCAAACTCCAAGAACGGAATCGTTAGCGACAGCGTGATTGCAATTCTGGACGGAGACATCAGTGTGACGGTTGCTGAAAAGACCTTCTACACCAATGACAATGACACAGAAGAAGACACTTCCGATGACGTTGTCGAGGAGACCAAGGGCACGGCAATCAAGCCATATCTCGGATTTGTGATGCTCGGTGGAAACCTGACAATCTACGGAAACAACAGTGACACCTATTATGTGGCCAAGGGAATCAAGGTTGACGGCTATGATGAGGAAGAGGGCATTGACGAGAGTCTTTCAGCCGGCATGGGATGGATTGTCATCGACGGCGGAACACTTACTGTCACCACCCAGGGCAAGGCAATTTCCGCAGGTTATGACGGAGATGACGGGGTTCCGACATCCTCAGAGAACTATCCTGTTCCGAATGTCTACATCAACGGTGGAGATATAAATATCACAACGCTGCATGCTCCAAGAGAGGATTCGAATAATGCAGATGACGGCGTAAGCCCGGAGGGAATCGAGGCCAAGAACAACATGTACATCACAGGCGGAACTATTGTGCTGAACACAACAGACGACTGTCTGAATGCTTCCGAGGCAATCTATATCAGCGGCGGCTACATCTATGCATATGCTTCACAGAACGATGCAATAGATGCAGGATCTGATGAAAACCAGGGCGGTTTCTACATCTCAGGCGGTGTGATCATCGCAATGGGTGCAGGAGCTCCGGAAGGAGGACTTGATTGCAACAGCAACGCCCGCTTCCAGTACACAGGCGGCATCATCATTGCAATGGGCGGCTCGAACAACGTCCCGCAGGCATCAGGAACCACAGCCTATACAGCAAGCACAAGCAATGTATCTGCCGGTACAAGCTATGCTCTGGTCCAGGACGATGAAGTAGTTCTTGCCTTCAAGGTTCCATCCACTTACAGATACGGAAGCAGCGTGCTTCTCGGATCGGGAGACCTTGAACAGGGCACTGCAACTCTGATCAGCGCAGCTACGGTAACTTCCGACAGCATGTTCAACAATGCCGTTTATCTGGGCTCTGTCTCAGTAAGCGGAGGAACAGCAACCAGCGTAACTGTCTCAAATACATCAACAGGCGGTTTCGGTGGTAACATGGGCGGCGGCTTTCCAGGCGGCTTTTCTGGCGGTGGGCCTGGCGCAAGACCGTTCTGATTATGAATGAATAGAGGTGATAAGAATGAAAAACATCATCAAATCAGTGAGTATCGCACTTATTACAATCATACTTGCGGTTTCCTGCAGCATGACAGGTTCTGTTTCGGATACCCAAAGCGGTTCTACATCCAGCCAGAGTTCTAGCGGAAACAGACCCGGCAATCCTCCCGGAGGAAAGCCGGGCTCCGGATCCAGCTCAAGCTCAATAACATATGCAGGAGCTGTTGAAATCAGCTCTTCTGACACCCAGAGCAATCAGACCTATGCATCTTCCACTTCCGATGAATCTGCTCTTCTTATCAGCACTTCGGAAGATGTGACAATAGAGAATCCGACAGTGACAAAGAGCGGAAGCTCGGACGGCGGGGACAACTGCAACTTCTACGGTCTTAACGCCGCAGTTCTTGTAAAGGGCGGATCTACTACCACAATAAGCGGAGGTACAATCACTTCCGATGCTTCTGGTGCCAACGGAGTGTTCTCCTACGGCGGAAACGGAGGCAGTAACGGAGCTTCCGGTGACGGAACGACTGTGATTATTTCCGATACCACCATCACAACAACAGGAAGCGGTTCGGGTGGAATCATGACCACAGGCGACGGAATCACCAAAGCCTATAACCTTACCGTCACCACAAGCGGTCAGTCATCTGCAGCCATCAGAACCGACAGGGGAGGCGGAACGGTCACCGTCGATGGCGGAACTTATACCTCAAACGGACTCGGTTCACCTGCCATCTACTCCACAGCCGACATCACTGTTGAGAATGCAACGCTTGTGTCAAACCTTTCCGAAGGTGTCTGCATAGAGGGAAAGAACTCAATCACCCTTACAAACTGCGACCTTACGGCAAGTAACACAAAGTGCAACGGAAATGCGAAGTTCCTTGACACTATCATGATCTACCAGTCAATGTCAGGAGACGCCGACAGCGGAACTTCTTCATTCACAATGACCGGAGGAAGTCTGACAAGTAACAAGGGCCATGTCTTCCATGTTACCAACACCAATGCCGTCATCAATCTGAGTGATGTGGATATTGTAAACAACGATGGAGATGTTCTTCTTTCCGTCTGTGCCGACGGATGGAGCGGGGCTTCAAACATCGCCACATTGAATGCATCAGGCCAGGTCCTTTCGGGCACAATCCTTGTTGGTAGTGACTCGACCTTCACATTGAACCTGAAGGGCAGCAGCACCTTCACAGGATCTTTCAGCGGCTCCATCACAAATGCCGCAGGAGGCACAGTTTCTACATCCATAGGTACTGTCAATGTGACAATCGAAAGCGGAAGCACATGGGTCCTGAGTGCAGACACATATGTCAGCACACTGACAAACAACGGAACCATTAACACAAACGGACACATCTT
>JAGBRG010000148.1 GCA_017632495.1 Spirochaetales bacterium | reverse complement strand
TTTGACTGTGAAAGGACGACCCGGTTCGCTGAACTCAATCCTTGCCTCTTCACCGTCCATAACCTTGAGAGGGCTGAGAAGATATGTATAGTTCATTGCACATCTCTGACTGTCGCCTTCGTACTTACATTCAATCTCTTCACGACCTGCACCTACTTCACTTTCGTCACAGTAGACGGTCAGCTTGTTCTCATTGAACTCAAGAATAATCTTCTTGAACTTGTTTTCTACAAGAAGAGAGACTCTCTTAAGTGCATCGCTGAGGGTATTGATGTTTACGATACATACCTTTGACTGACTTTCAGGAATGACACGCTTGTAAGCAGGAAAGTCATTCTTGATAAGAGAAGATGAGATTGTGCAGCTTCCGAATCTCAGTGAGATTGTGTTGCTACCTACATTAATCTCAAAATCACCCTCTCCTACTGAAAGTTTCTTAATGAGATTAAGGAATCTGCTTGGAATTGTAGCCTTTGGAAAATCAGGAATCTCAGAACCTATCTGTCTGTTGATATAGGAAAGTCTTCTTCCGTCTGTTCCGACCATTACAAGACCGTTTCCGTCTTTTTCAAGAAGAGCACCGTTCATTGCATATTTTGATTCATCATCGCTTACAGCAAAGATGACCTGGCCGATCATATCTGTGAAATCTTTCTGAGATACTCTGAAATAACCTGACTCATCTCCGAATACAAGACTCGGGAATGCAGAAGCTTCTATTGTTCTGAGCTTGAATTCAATTGAAGTTCCTTCCGGATTGATTCTGATCTTATCATCTGAATCTTCAAATACAATATTTGAATCAGGAAGATTCTTTATAATATTCAGGAATTTGTCGCAGACAACTGTTGTGCTTCCGTCTTCAAGACCATCAACTGTCATTTCTGAGACATAGCTCATTTTCTGGTCTGTTGCCTTGATTGTCAGATTGTTTCCTTCAAGCAAAAGACAGACATTTGCATATACGGCAAGTGTGTTTCTCTGAGATGTGAAATCAAGTGCGTTTGACAGTTCTTTTAGGATGTTGTTCTTATTGCAGACAAATTTCATTATGCAGCTCCTGTTAGGTGATTAATATAAATTGGAATAATCTATCTAATCATAATAATAATAGCACGAAAAATGTCTATAAACCAGTAATTCTTTGCCTGTATAAGCGATATTGACAACAAAATACAAGAATTGTTGTCAGTAATCTGTGCATAGATTTCATCGCCTGTTGAAAAAGAAAATCTATCTACAGACATAATTGAAGAAACTGCTTCTTATACACAGCTTATGAACAGGTTTTATTTTTTTGATTCAAGCTTTATCTGAGACTCAAGCTTCTCAATAAGAGTATTGATTTCCTTCTCACTTGATTTTAGCCTGGCTTCTATCTTCTGAACGTTGTACATGACGGTGGTATGGTTCTTTCCGCCGAACTCAGTACCGATTTCCGTTGTTGAGAAATCAGTCATCTTCCTGCAAAGATACATTGCAATCTGTCTTGGAAGAACAACGGACTGGTTTTTGTTTTTTCCTTTTATATCAGCAGGTGTCACACCGAAGTATGATGCAACGACCTTTACAATAAGATCTATTGATAATCCGCTTGTATCGTTGTTGGAGCTGATTATATGTCTAAGCTGCTCCTTGGCAGTCTCCAGAGAGATGTCCTTATGAAGAAGCTCACTGTATGCAATGAGCTTTGTAAGGCAGGATTCCAAAGCTCTTACGTTGCTTGAGATGTTGGAAGCTATGTACTCAATGACCTCATTGCTGAACTCTACGTTCTTTTCCTCACACTTCTTTCTGAGAATTGCAACTCTTGTCTCATAGTTAGGAGGAAGAAGGTCAATATTAAGGCCTCTTTCGAATCTGCTTCTGAGTCTGTCAGAAATATCCTTAAGCTCCTCAACAGGGCGATCGCATGTGAACACAATCTGACGGCCTGTGTCATAAAGATCGTTGAAGGTATTGAACAGCTCGTTCTGAATTCCCTCTTTCTTCTGGAGGAAATGAATATCATCTATAAGAAGGACCGATACCTTTCTGTATTTGTTCTTAAACTGCTGCGGGTTTTTGTCATTCAATGACTGAATGTATTCATTTGTGAAATTCTCAGCCGTGACATAGACAACCTTGAGCTTTGTGTTCTTTCTTATGTAGTTTCCGATACTCTGGATAAGGTGTGTCTTTCCAAGACCTACGCCTCCATATAAAAGACACGGGTTATATGCAGATCCGGGATTCTTTGCAATGGCCATGCAGGCGCTGTATGCAAAGCTGCTGTTGTCACCGGGAATGAAGGACTCGAACGTATAGGCAGGATTGAACATAAGGTCATCTGCTGATGCTTTTGTGGCCTTCTGTGTCTTTGGCTCCGGAGTTGGATTTGATGGCTCAGTTTTAGGTTTTTCTTCAGATTTCTTTACTATCTGCTGGTTTTGGGCATTCTTTTTTATTTCAAAAGAAATGCTGTATGAGTCATCTGAAAGTGATCCGAGAACTTTTTCAATCTGGCCTTTGTATGTTGTTTCGAACCTGTCACGGACAAACGCAGAAGGAACGTAAAGGGTGATTTTGCCGTCTTCTTCCTTTCCGAATACAAGACGGCCGAACCATGAGGAGAATTCGTTTTCGGGCATACTTTCCCTGATTTTATCAAGCGTTTCTTCCCAAAGACCTTCCTTCATATTCGCGTACTCCTTTAGTGCGTTCAAAGGTCAATTTTATAACTGATAACCTCTGTTTTCAAGGGTGAACGTTTTTTTGATGATGTGTTGCCCATTATTATTTAATAATATATAATCTTTCATGTTTTACTATATAAAGTAGAAGGAATATCTATGGAAGAAGAAGTAATGAACGAAGAGCAGATGAACAGCCTCGCCCACACTTCTGCCAAGTACACCGGAGAGAACATACAGGTTCTCAAAGGTCTTGAGGCGGTACGTGTCAGACCTGGTATGTACATCGGATCAACCGGACCTGACGGACTTCACCATCTGGTCTATGAGGTGGTTGATAACTCAATCGATGAAGCGGTAGCCGGCTACTGCGACACGATAAAGGTGACTATCGAAGAAGGAAACTATGTCACCGTGGAAGACAACGGAAGAGGAATCCCTGTTGACATCCACCCCACAGAAGGAATCAGCACACTTGAGGTCGCCCTGTGCCACCTGCATGCAGGAGGAAAGTTCAACGGCGGCGCATACAAGGTGTCCGGAGGTCTTCACGGAGTTGGTGTCAGCGTTGTAAACGCCCTCTCCGACCATCTGATTGCAACGGTACACAGAACTCCTGACCTCTATATGCAGGAGTACCACTACGGTGAGCCTGTGGAACCTGTCAAGAAGATCGGCAGCACGGACAGAACCGGAACCACAATCAAGTTCCACCCCGATACATCCATCATGGAGACGGATAACTTCAATTTCGGTGTTCTTTGCGAGCGCTTCAGAGAACTTGCGTTCCTCAACAAGGGCGTCACAATCACTGCAATTGACAAGCGTGCCGAGGAGCCTGAGGAGAAGGTTTTCCACTTCGAAGGCGGAATCAAGGACTTTGTCTCCTATGTGAATGAGAACAAGAAGGTCATCCCTGAAGGAACAGAGCCTCTCTACTATTGTGGAGAAAGGTCCAACGACAACGGTGAGGCCATTGTTGAGTTCTCGTTGCAGTACAACGACCGTTTTGATGAGAACATCCATTCATTTGCCAACAACATCAACACGCGTGAAGGCGGAAAGCATCTGATCGGATTCACAAGCGGCCTTGTTGCAGCATTCAAGAACCAGCTTCAGATTCATATGAAGGAGATGGTCGGAAAGAACAAGAGCGCAGAGGCATTCTTTGAGTCCGAGGACTTCAAGGAGGGTTTCAACTCCGATGTCCGCGAAGGCCTTAGCGCAGTCATTTCCGTAAAGATCACCAATCCTCAGTTCGAAGGTCAGACCAAGATGAAGCTCGGAAACTCCTACGTTCAGGGAATCGTCTACAGCTTCGTCTATCAGAAGCTGAATGACTACTTCGACGAGCATCCGGATCAGATCATGGTCCTTCTTGAGAAGACGGTGGCCTCCTCCAAGGCAAGAATCGCAGCCAAGAAGGCGCGCGAGAACGCCCGTAAGAAGACTTCTGTGAGTCTGCCGGGTAAACTTGCACCCTGCTCCGAAAAAGACCCAGCACAGTGCGAAATTTTCATCGTTGAGGGAGATTCCGCAGGAGGCAGCGCCAAGCAGGGCCGCGACAGAAGGATTCAGGCCATCCTCCCGCTTTGGGGAAAGATGCTCAACGTCGAGAAAACCAGAGAGGACAAGGTCGAGGGCAACGACAAGCTTCAGCCTGTCATCGATTCGATCGGTGCCGGCTTGGGAGCCAGCTTCGATGTAAGCAGGGCCAGATACCACAAGGTCATCATCATGGCCGATGCCGATGTCGACGGATCCCATATCAGAACACTTCTTCTGACATTCTTCTTCAGATATATGAGGTCGCTGATCGATGCCGGCTATGTCTATTTCGCCATGCCGCCGCTTTACAAGATCACAATCAAGGGCAAGGACTACTATGCCTTCAACGATGATGACAAGGCTAAGATCCTTGCCGATCACAACGAGGATGAGTCCGATTCCAAGAACGTGAAGATCCAGCGCTACAAAGGTCTCGGTGAAATGAACCCCGAGCAGCTTTGGGAGACGACCATGAATCCGGAAACCAGATTCATCGGAAAGGTAAATCTTTCAGATGCTGTTGAAGCGGACCACGTGTTCTCCATGCTCATGGGAGAAGAGGTTGAGCCCAGAAGGCTCTTTATCGAAGAAAATGCGACATACGCGCAGATTGACGCCTGACGGGAGGTAGAAGATGGAAGAAGAGAAAAGCAGAGTTCTAATATCCGACCTCTCGGAGGAGATGAAGAAAAGCTATCTGGACTATGCAATGTCGGTCATTGTAAGCCGTGCATTGCCTGATGTACGTGACGGCCTTAAGCCCGTACACAGAAGAATCCTGTACGATATGTATGACCTGGGAATCAAATCCACAGGATCATTCAAAAAGTGTGCAAGAACCGTCGGAGACGTGCTTGGTAAATTCCATCCGCACGGAGATGCTTCGGTTTACGACGCATTGGTAAGACTCGCACAGGACTTCTCGCTGCGCTACCCTGTCATCAAGCCTCAGGGAAACTTCGGTTCAATTGACGGCGACCCACCTGCAGCCTACAGATACACAGAAGCCAAGATGGCCCGCATGGGCGAGCTGATGCTTCAGGATATCGACAAGGATACGGTGAACTTCGTTCCCAACTTTGATGAGTCGCTCAAGGAGCCTGAGGTTCTTCCTGCAGGTTTCCCATTCCTGCTTGCCAACGGAACAAGCGGAATCGCCGTAGGAATGGCCACAAACATGGCTCCTCACAACCTCAGGGAGATTACGGATGCTCTTTGCGCCCTTATCGAGAACCCTGACATCACAATCATGGAGCTGATGAACTACATCAAGGGCCCGGACTTCCCCACATACGGCAAAATCTGCGGTACAAAGGGAATCCGTGATGCCTTTGAAACAGGTCGCGGAAAGATCGTCATGCGCGGTCAGTACCACATAGAGGATCACAAGACGCACGAATCCATCGTCTTTACCGAAATCCCCTATCAGGTCAACAAAGCCGAGCTTGTAAAGCACATAGACGAACTTCGTAAGGACGACATACTAAAGGATATTTCGGCAATCAGAGACGAATCCGGACGTGACGGTATAAGAATCGTCATCGAGCTTAAAAAGGATGCCGTTTCCGAGATTGCTGTAAACCATCTTTTCCAGAACACAGCCCTTCAGACGAACTTCAACGTCAACAACCTGGCTCTTGTCGAGGGCAGACCGAGGTGTCTGAACCTCAAGCAGATGCTCTACTACTACCTGGAGCACCGCAAGGATGTCACAACAAGAAGAACCAGATTCGACCTTGCAAAGGCCCTTGAGAGAGAGCACATCCTGCTTGGTCTGAAAATCGGTCTTGAGAACATCGAGGAGGTCATTGAGATCATCAAGAAGGCAGCCAACAACGAAGAGGCATCGCTTAACCTGCAGGCCCGCTTTGCTCTTTCTGACAAGCAGGCCAACGCCATCATCCAGATGAGACTCGGTCGTCTGAGCCACATGGAG
>JAGBRG010000147.1 GCA_017632495.1 Spirochaetales bacterium | reverse complement strand
CTTTCATAGGCTATAAAAAACGCGGAATTCCAGGTTCTATTGTCGCCACCTTAGGTGTTATCTTTCCGTCAATTGTCATCATCACGGCTTTGGCTTCTGTTCTGAAGATGTTTCAGGACAACGTCTATGTAAAAAAGGCATTTGAAGGCATAAGAATCGCAGTCTGTGCCCTGATGATTACAGCCGTCATCAACCTTGTGAAAAAGGCCGTTTCCAATGTCTCTACTGCTGTTGTTGCAGTTTCTGCTCTTTTACTTCAGCTTTTTCTTGGAATCTCGCCTGTTGTCATCGTCATCTGCACAATAGCATTCGGGCTTCTTGTTTTCTTCTCCGGTAAGAAGAAAAGCATGGAGGCCAAGTCATGATTTTCCTACGGTTGTTCTGGGAATTCTTTAAGACGGGTCTTTTCGCAATAGGCGGCGGAATGGCAACCGTTCCGTTTCTGTTTGACATAAGTGCAAGAACAGGATGGTTTACCACATCAGAGCTTGCCAACATGATTGCCATATCAGAGTCCACTCCGGGTCCCATCGGTGTAAACATGGCCACCTATGTCGGTTTTGAGACAGCAGGTATCCCTGGCGGCCTTGTTGCAACCATAGGTCTTGTGACCCCGTCTGTGATAATAATCTTGATTATTGCCAGCCTTCTTTCTCATTTTTCGGAAAGACCTGTTGTAAAGACCGTCTTCAAGTATCTTAGAGCTGCGGTCATAGGCCTTCTGCTTTATGCTCTGTGGCAGCTGTTGCCTCTTACGTTCCTGGATTCAGAGAAAAAGATTATGGTACTGCCTCTTGTCGCATTTGCCGTGCTTTTATTCTGTGCTCTTAAATGGAAGAAGGTTCACCCGATCTTCTGGATTGCTCTGGGAGCGGTTTTCGGCATTATTGCTCTTTAGTCCTGCCTGTAATCTGAAAGTATAGAACTTCCCAGTTATTTGGTTGCAAAGTATAGAGATACTCAATTCCTTTCTCGTCTCTATAGCCTTGATTCCACATTAAAATGGCCTGATCATAGGCCATCTGATTCTGCCCGTCTTCAATAAGGTTGTCGATGAGTCTGATTCTTGTTTCCCTGTCGTAGGGATTCAGTTCAAGTTCTTTAAGATAGGCAGAATATGAGCCTGAGTTATCACCTGCAAGTCTCAGGTATTTGGCCTCGGCAACCTTGAAGGAGATGATGTCTGAAAATCGTTCGAAGCTTTCTGAGCAAAGCCTGGCAGCCTCAAGGTTCCTTCCCAAGGATGAGAGGATTATGGCCTTATTGTAATAGAGCCTGTAGTCATCGGCCTGCTCGATGGCCCTGTCGTAGACAGAAAGGGCGTCCTCATAGCGAGAGAGGCTGGTGTAGGAGTCTGCAAGATTAATGGCGGCCTTTACAATCTGATCGTGGTCTGTGCCCGTCGTAGTACGGCAGGCACAGAGACAGAACAAAGCTGTGATGAGAATGAGTAATGCGATGCGCTTTTTGTCAGCTGAGCACCGTCTCTTCAATTTTCTTTACCTGTGCCCTGTAGAGATTGGTGATTGTTGCACCATAATCGGCTATGAGCTGAATCATGTTTCTCGGGTTGCCCGGAAGGTCAACGCCGTTAAGTCTGTCTCCGGCATCTCCAAGTCCAGGAAGAATATATGCAGCATCGTTGAGAACCGGGTCCATCCAGAGAGTAAAGACTTCGCACTCGGGAAGGGCTCTTACGATTCTCAAAGATCCCTTCAGGGCGGAGATGACGTTGATGAACTTTATGCTTCTGGGCTTTACGCCGTTTTCCTTGAGGTAGTTTACGATTGTAATCAGAGATCCGCCGGTTGCGTTCATCGGGTCGGCGAATACCAGATCTTTTCCATCAAGTTCCTTGAAATCGAAGAATGACTTATCAAGGTCAAGAACATAGGCCATGTTGGTCTCTTTCTTTGTCTCGTCTCTCTTGATTCTGAAAAGGGCAAACGGAGTGATAAGGCCGTTTGAGCTGTAATCCTGAATCTCCTTGCTGATGATCATGCTGGGGAGCAGGGCACCACGGAGCATGACGCACATGACACTGTCTTTTGTGAGGTTGTCAACATCAGGAATTCTGTGTACGGCATAGTTTCTGCACGGGTTTGTGACAGGAGTCTTTGCTATGATGGACCTCTTGGTCTTCATTGCGTTATCGGTATAAATGTGTGTGAACAAAAGCTCATAGGCTCTCTGAATGTAGTACAGAAATTCCTCATGGCCTGTGTTGGGGTCTCTGAGCTTTGCAACAAGACGGCTGGCTGCCGCATGCTGCTCTTTAGGGGATTCGAAGCAGTAAACATGGATTCTCGGTTCCTGCTCCACAACACTTTCAAGATATTTTCCGATCTGACCCTGAGCTTCGACCAGTTCGTCTTTTCCGCCTTTTCCTGCCTCAATCATCTTGCAGGCTTCGATACTGGCCTCATAAAGCTTGTTTACATGGTCGATGCGTTCTTTGTCTATGTCCTTCAGAAAACCATCAAGGTCCTGTGCGTGGATTGTAACTTTTCTTCCTTGAATATCCATATTCAAACCTCCGAGAAAATGATAATGCACACAGTAATTTTGCACAATACAGTTTTTTGTGCTAACATTGCCGAAAGGGGTTTTTGCCCCTAGAACTATGTATGGAGGAAATAGGATGAAAATGGTTTTTTTGGGCCCTCCGGGAGCAGGAAAGGGAACTATTGCCGTAAGAGCAAAGGAGTTCTACAACATCCCGCACATCTCGACAGGTGATCTTTTCAGAAACAATATCAAAAACGAAACAGAGCTCGGTCTCAAGGTCAAGGAGATTCTTGCTTCAGGAGGTCTTGTTCCTGATTCAGTGACAATCGAGATGGTAAAAAACCGCATTGCCGAGCCTGACTGTAAGAACGGTTTCATCCTTGACGGATTTCCGCGCACAATCCCGCAGGCCGATGCACTGGCTGAGATGACAGATATTGATGCCGTTGTTAACTTCGTGGTTCCGATGGAAGAGGTTGTAAAGCGTCTTTCAGGAAGAAGAATGTGTCCATCCACAGGAAGGCTTTATCACATCGTTTTCAATCCTCCTAAAGTGGAAGGAAAGGACGATGAGACAGGTGAGGATCTTATCCAGAGACCTGATGATAAGGAAGATGCAATTGTGCACCGCCTTGAGGTCTATACCAGCCAGACAGAGCCTTTGATTGACTACTACAAAAAGAAGGGTCTTATCAAGGAAATCGATGCTTCCGTGAAGCCTGCCGATGTCTTTGAGAGACTTAAGGCAAAACTTTAATCGCAATAACAAATTATTTCAAAAAAGAGGGCTCCCGCGAAGGAGCCCTCTGATTTTCTGCAGTGCAGTAATCAATAAGCAGCGTTGAGCCACTCGATACCATCGATCTTACCGACGAAGTACGGAGCACTCTGGAGCTCTGACTCGTGGAAGAATCCATCGTATGTTGCGTTACCCTGAACAGCAGCGAAGCCATCGTACATGGTCTCGTTTGTTCCCTTCTTTCCCTCGACTGTGAATGTTGAGAGATCGAATACCTTGAGGGTTCCGTCGTGGAAGGCCTTGATAGCCTTATCCATTGCTTCCTGTGTTCCAGGAGCTGCGATAGCTGTGTTGAGATCTGTGACCTTAACATCGCCTTCTGCATATGTTCCTGTCCAGTCAGACTTGTTCTCCTTTCCATCAATGTGATTCTTGATGAATGTGTAGAAGTATCTTGTCCAGTCGATTCTGGAAGAAAGCAGTGAAGCATTAGGAGCAACCTTTGTCATGTCTGTGTTGTAACCGACATGGAAGATGCCTGCCTTCTGAGCTGCAAGAGCAGGGGATGTTGTATCTGAATGCTGTGAGATGAGCTTACATCCTGCATCGATAAGAGCATTGGCTGCTGCTTCTTCAAGAGTTGCATCGCCCCATGTTCCGACGAAGTAGACCTTCATTGTGACGCTCGGGCAGACGCTCTTGGCACCAAGATAGAATCCTGACATACCGGAGATAACCTCTGCGAATGAGAATGCTCCGACATAACCCATGACTGCCTCAGAAGCCTTGATCTTGCCTTCGTTGATCTCCTGCTGGAGCTTCATACCTGCTGCGATACCTGCGACATAGCGGGCCTCGTAGATGGCTGCGAATGCGTTGTAGGTGTTTGGATTTCCGTCAACCTGAGATCCGCAGTTTGTCATTCCGACGAACTTTGTTTTCGGATACTCTTTTGCAGCCTCAAGCATGTAGGGCTCAAATCCGTAGCTGTTGTTGAAGATAATCTCACATCCTTCCTCAGCAAGCTCGATGTTGTTATCTTTACAGATTGCTGACTCGGTGGTGTTCTTCTTGTACAGAAGATCGATGCTGTAGCCTTCAGCGCTCAACTGCTTGACTGCGGCTTCCATTCCGTTGACGAAGTTCCAAGTGTAACCCTGGTCTGATTCATCGTTGATTACGACGAAACCGATCTTTGTTGCCTTGCTTTTTGAAGCTGTTTCTGAGCCGCCCTGAGCAAATACGGCAGAAAGAGCAAGAAGAGCAATCAAAAGAACCACTGTAAGTTTTTTCATAAACACTCCTTTGTGGGCCAAGCCCATCTTTTTTAAATATGATGTAGTCCGAAGACTAAAATCATTCTAACACACCAAATTCTACCTGTCTTCTCTGAAATAATTCAGACCCAAAGATGCAGGCGGCTGCTTGTCGCGGATGTTCTTCATGCTGGTGATGACCAGGACGATGATTGTGACCACGTACGGAAGAATCTTGTAAAGCTCGATAGGGAAGCCTTTTATGATGATTCTCAGATACATGATCATCAAGGCTCCGAACAATACTGAGCTCCATGTTCCGTTTAGAGGTCTCCATGTGCAGAAGATAACAAGTGCTACTGCAAGCCATCCGGTTCCGGCAAGAGATGCCTCGATCCAGACACAACCTGCTGTTGTCATTGTGTAGACCATACCTCCGATGGCGGAGATTCCGCCTCCGATCATGGTTGCAAGGTATTTATACTTTGTGATGTTGATACCTGCGGCATCAGCTGTGACAGGGGACTCTCCGACAGACCTGAGATAAAGACCTGTTTTTGTCTTAGTCAAAAAGAGATGAAGCAGAATTGCGGTGATGATCGCAAGATAGAAGAACTCGGACTGGTCGAAAAGAATCTTTCCTACGACGGGAATCTTCTTTAAAAAGTCCGGCATGAAATGCTTGTCAAAAGCGAACTTCATCTTGTTTGAAAGGGTGACATAGCCGCCGACCTGCATTCTTCTGAGCTCACCTGCGAACTTTGCAACACCTGTTCCGAAAGTTGTCATTGCAAGACCTGTGACGTTCTGGTTTGCACGAAGAGTTACTGTTATGAAGGAGAAAATGGCTCCGGCAACAGCTCCGACTGCAAACGAGGCAAGGATTGCCAAAATGATTGCAACAAACGGGCTTGCGCTTTCTCCGACAGCCATCTCGTACATGTTAGGAGCAATCAGTCCGAAGATTCCTCCCATGTACATGATTCCCTCGACACCAAGGTTCAGGTTACCTGATTTCTCCGTGAGAATCTCACCGATGGTTCCGAACATCAGAGCAGTACCGTAGGCTCCTGCTGCTGCGAAAAGAAGTACTACTGAATTAAGGAAGCTCATACTTTGCCCTCCTTCTTTCCTCTGAATACCATTCTGTAGTTGATGAAGAACTCACAACCGAGCATACAGAAGAGCAGTATTCCGGAAACGATATCAGCAACTGATGCAGGAACGTTGAGTTTTGTCTGAAGCGTTGTTGAACCTTTTCCGATGATGGCCAGAATGCCTGCAATGATTATCATCGCGAAGCTATTTAGCTGGCTCAGCCAGGCTACCGTGATTGCGGTAAAGCCAACACCTCCTGCGACATCGGCATTCAGTGTTCCGTTGGCACCTGAGACCAGCATCCAACCGACACATCCGCAGATGGCACCTGAAAAGAGCATGGTTCTCATCATGACCCAGCCGACGTTCATTCCGGCGTAGCGGGCTGTGTTGATGGAGTCTCCGATAACGGCGACCTCATAACCGTGTTTGGTGAAATTCATATAGATATGTACAACCACTACAAGGATTAAGACGATAATCCATCCGCAGTAGATTCCAAAGACGTTGGGAAGTCTTGCATTATCCTTGAACATAGGAATGATCTGTGTTCCGGGTCTTCCTTCCCATGGTCCGCCCTGAAGCCATCTGACAATACCTATGGCTATGTAGTTCATCATGAGCGTAAAGAGAGTCTCATTGGTGTTGTACTTTGCCTTGAAGAATCCGGGAATGAAAGCCCAGATGGCTCCGCCTGCGATTCCTGCGAGCATCATCAGAGTCAGAAGCGGGAGGGCAGGGAGGCTGTCCTGGAACCAGATTGCTATGGCCGATGCGAAAATGGCTCCCATTGTGATCTGACCTTCGGCTCCGATGTTCCAGAATCGCATCTTGAAACAAGGGGCGATAGCCAATGCAGCTCCGAGAAGCGGGACTGCACGCTTAACCGTCTGTCTGATATAGCCGGGCTTAGAAAGTGCACCGCTAATGATGATTCCATAGCTCTGGAACGGATTTGAACCTGCCATGAGGATTGGAATCATTCCCAAAATGAATGCGAATATAATTGATCCGATTCTGATTGCCCAGATCTTTCTGGGGCTTATCATGTCTCCCTTGACACGTTTGACAAGCCTGATCAGAGGAGTTTTTCCAGCTTCGCTCATTGTTCACCTCCTTCATGTCCGCCGA
This sequence comes from Spirochaetales bacterium, assembly GCA_017632495.1. Taxonomy (GTDB): domain Bacteria; phylum Spirochaetota; class Spirochaetia; order Sphaerochaetales; family Sphaerochaetaceae; genus UBA9732. The sequence goes on along the minus strand of JAGBRG010000147.1, from coordinate 2,951 downwards.
CGGTGGTCATAAGAAGTCCGATTTCTTCCTTGGTTGTCTTTCTTGCATCCACAATACCGCTGACCTTTCCTCCGCACAGGACCAGAATCCTGTCGCACAGCTCAAGAAGGACATCCAGCTCCTCACCGACATACATGACGGCAGAGCCGCTCATCTTCTGGTCTGTAAGGAGGTTGTAGATGGCATAGGAAGTATTGATATCCAGACCTCTGACTGCATATGCGGTAAGAAGAACCGGTGGTCTTGATGCGATTTCTCTTCCGACAAGAACCTTCTGGATGTTTCCTCCGCTCATTCTTCTTACAGGGAAATCGGTCGAGGGGGTGACAACCTCAAGATTCTGCCAGACCTTGTTTGCAAGTGCCTCAGGCGACTTCTTGTTGAAGAAGATGCTCTTTCCGTTTCTCCAGGATCTGAGCATCATGTTGCTTGTCATTCCCATTGAACCTACAAGACCCATTCCGAGTCTGTCCTCAGGGACAAAGCCCATTCCGACTCCTGCCTGACGGATCTGCATCGGTGTCTTTCCTACAAGCTCATTCGTGCTTCCGTCTTCATTGACGAACTTGATTGAGCCGCTCTTGATGGGGTAGAGGCCCGTGATTGACTCAAGAAGTTCCCTCTGACCTGAACCTGCGATTCCGGCGACTCCCAGAATCTCTCCGGCCTTGGCTGTAAATGAAACATTATCAAGTCTGCTTATGCCTTCGTTGTCCACAACGGTAAGGCCTTCTACAACAAGCTTGTCATGAGGATTGTCATAGACAGGGCGGTTGATGTTGAGCTTTACGGCACGTCCGACCATCATGTCTGTAAGAGACTGTGCTGTGGCATCCTTTGTTTCGACGGTTCCGATGTACTTTCCCTTTCTGAGAATAGCAACCTTGTCGGAAACGGCCAGAACCTCAGCCAGCTTGTGTGTGATAAGAACTATGGCCTTGTTGTCCTTCTTCATGTTGCGCAGAACGGCAAACAGCTTGTCAGTCTCCTGCGGTGTAAGGACTGCGGTAGGCTCGTCAAGAATCAGTATCTCAGCTCCTCTATAGAGGACTTTGACAATCTCGATTGTCTGCTTCTGTGAAACGGACATATCGTAGACCTTCTTCTTCGGATCCACATGGAAGCCGTATTTGTCACAGATATCCTTGACCTTGTCATTGACCGCGCCGAGGTCCAGTTTCTGGTCTTCCATTCCTAGGATGATGTTCTGGGCCGCGGTGAATACGTCTACCAGGTGGTAATGCTGGTGAATCATTCCGATTCCAAGAGCATATGCGTCGCGGGGTGATCTGATGGAGACAAGGCTGCCTTCCTTGTAGATTTCTCCGCTGTCTGGCTGGTAGATTCCTGAGAGCATGTTCATCAGAGTTGTTTTTCCGCTTCCGTTCTCACCGAGAAGACAGAGAATCTCTCCTTTGTTAATCTGGAGGTTGATCTCGTCATTGGCGACAACAGAACCGAAGGTCTTTCTGATGTTCTTCAGTTCAATTGCACAGTTTGTTTGCACTATTTCGTTCCTCCGCCTTGCAATGAAGGACAATCATACGATATTGCAATTCTACCACAGTGAAAAATGCGGTCGCAATAAAAAAATGCAACAAATGGCAACAATGTGCCGATGGTCTCAGATTCCTATTTCCTTGACCAGGTAATCGAAGATTTCCTCACGGGATAGAGTTCCGTCGACCCTAATCAGACGGCAGCCGGGAGGAAGAGCGGAGAAGATACGCTCGTAGTTTTCACGGACCTTGATCTGATAGTCCAGCTTCTCATAGATTTCCTTTTCATTCCCACGTGAATCGATGCGCTTTATACAGTCCTCTGCAGGGGTATCGACATACAAAACAAGCTCGGGATAGGGGAACGCGCTGTTAAGGCGCTGGACCTCATCAAAACTGAATCCGATGCTCTGGTATGCCAAAGATGAGAAGAAATACCTGTCACAGATGACCTTTTCGCCCATGGCAAGGTGTGCCTTGATTCCGTATTCGCTGTTGTTGAGATGATTGTCGCGGTCGGCGGCAAACAAATAGGCTGTTGTTGACTGCGGGACTTTGAACTGACCGCTTAAAACACGCCTGATAAGAAGGCCTGATTCGTAAATAGTGGGCTCGGCAGTGCGGAAAACGCTTATTCCCTTGCCATGCATGTAGGCCTCAAGATTCTTAAGTTGAGTCGTTGTTCCTGCGCCATCCAGGCCCTCAAGAACCCAGAACCCTTTCAGAACATCAGCCATACAACCTCCCATGGCACCAATCCTAATGAAAATATACTCAAAAACGGGCCTGTATTTCAATCATATATGTTACGTAATGGACTTCTAGCTGTTATAATCTTAGCGATGAAATTCAGAAGAACGGTCTCTTCAGTTATTGTCTCGGCTTTGCTGGTTGTGACGGTGCTGCTTGCAGTGCTGTTTTTCCACGCATCCACATACGGGCTGAAGAAGGTGAAGCAGGCCGTCAGTTCTGTTCTTTCACAGGGAAACGCGGGTCTTGGGATCACCATGGAATCCGTAGACAGCACTCTGATGAAGGGTATAAGGATAAACGGGGTGCGCGTCATGACGGATGACGGCTTTGAGGCTGTTAAGATAGACCATGTGGACATCTCGCTCAGCATCCTGCGACTTGTAGGGGCGGCGATGGGATTAAACAGTCCCCGTGCCGATATTCTGGTTTCAGATGCATCTGTTCATATCAACGACTCAACCATTGAGAAAATCAGGGCCATGGTCTCAACTGCATCACAGAATACAGACAAAAGCTCAGATACTCCTTTTTCAAAGACTGCAATCCATGCCAGGGTCTCGGATCTGTCTTTTGACATCAGTTTCAACGGCATAAATGCCAAAACCGCAGGCATCAACGCGACAATGGACATGGACAAAGGCTATGTCGTAAAGGACGCCGCTTTTAACATTCCGTTCATTTCGGCCAGGGTATTCGAAT
>JAGBRG010000014.1 GCA_017632495.1 Spirochaetales bacterium | reverse complement strand
GGAAGACCAGATTGAAAGACTCAGAACCAGATGCCGCTGTGCCTGGACATGGATCACAACCTTTGCCCCTGAGGATTTCAGATTCTCCGTTGCAACAGCTGATTCAGAGAAGGTCTCTCTTGATGAAGATGGTCTGAAGGCTGTAAGAGCTCTGTGTTCCAAGGTCGCTTCTTGGGACGGAAAGGATGAAAAAGATCTTTCCCAGCTCATCTATGATGCCGCTGCCGAAGCAGGTGTTGAGAACACAGCTTTGTTTACTGCAACCTACATGGCCCTGATCGGAAAAGAGAAGGGACCTAAGCTTGCGGGCTTCATGAACACCATCGGAAAAGAAAGGGTTCTGGCTGTTCTTTCAAAGTATTGATTTTAGTCCCGGGTTTCGCGGAAGACCTTTGATAAGATCATGTCATTGGTCTTCCACTTGCCGTTGACGCGGACACGAAGATCCAGCTCAAGTTTGGATTCAGGAAAGATTCTCTTTATTTCCTTGAAGGCGGCGACTCTGATTTTCTTTATGTTCTCGCCGCCTTTTCCAACCATGATGCCTTTCTGGCTTTCGCGCTCGACGGTGATGAAGGCACGCACCCAGACTTTATTCTCTTCCTGGTTATACTCAAGATCGGCGACCTCGACCATGATAGCGTAGGGGATTTCCTGCGTCACCGAGTTCATGGCCTTTTCACGGATTATCTCTGAGACCCTGAACTCCAGGTTCTGGTCGGTCCAGGTGTTCTCGTCATAAAGAAGGTGGCCTTCGGGGGCGTGTTTGAAGAGCTCGATGAGAATCTCATCCACACCGTCGTCTTCCTTGGCGGATGCGACTAAAATGGTGCGGCCGGGCATGCTTTTTGACAGGTAGCTTTCTGCTTCCTTGATCTGGTTTTCTGTCAGAATGTCCTTCTTGTTGATGCAGCAGACAACGGGAACCGATAGTCCGCTTAGCATGTAGGTGATGGCATCTTCCTCGCTTCCGGGTTTTCGGGTGGCATCGACCATGTAAAGGACGGCATCCGTTTCCTCAAGAGATGCGACTGCGATGTCCTGCATCTTCTTGTTGAATTTCTTCTCCGAGATGTGAAAGCCCGGGGTGTCTGTGAAAATCAGCTGACCTCGGCTGTCAGTATAGATTCCGCGGATGGCGTTTCTTGTAGTATGCGGAGTAGGTGATGTGATTGAGACCTTTGACTCGCAGATTGTGTTCAGCAGAGTAGACTTTCCGGACGACGGGCGACCTATGATGGCGATTGATGCACATTTCATGGTTTTCATATTATAGGTTTTATCCCGTTCTTCCAAGGTTGTAATTAAGTGAGATTGTTGGTATTTTTGTAATGTGCTTTACGGAGGCGCTATGAAGGTTGAAGATAAAGAGAACAAGACAGAGCAGCAGTATGACAAGCTTCTGAAGACCAGATCACTGTTTCTTTCTGGTGAGATCAACAAGGATTCTGCGGATAAGCTGATCAAGGATCTGGTTGTTCTTGAATCTGAAAACAATGATCCTGTGAGGATTTTCATCAACTCACCAGGCGGAGATGTTGATGCAGGTTTTGCCATCTATGACATGGTAAGATTCGTATCCTGTCCTGTCATCATGATCGGAATGGGTCTTGTAGCCAGTGCCGCCGCATTGGTCCTTCTGGCCGTCCCGAAAGAAAGAAGAGTGGGTCTTCCCAACTCCTCGTATCTTATTCATCAGCCCTTAAGTGAGATGCGCGGCAATGCCACCGAGATTGAGATTCATGCCCAGCAGCTTGAGAAGATGAAGGCCAAGCTCAACAAGATCATAGCCGATGCCACAGGCACTGCACTGGACAAGGTCACAGTTGATACTGACAGAGACCACTGGCTTGATGCCGACCAGGCTCTGTCCTATGGTCTTATCAGCAAGATTGTCCCTAACAGGGAAAGCCTCTGAGAATCTGATAATTTTTAAAGTTTTTTCTCAAAAAGTCGAATGTTTTCAACACTTTTCTTGTATAGAGGGGTATGAGAAAACTTAGATTTGTTTTGTTAATTGTCCTTGCTTTGTTTTTCATTGTCTCCTGCGCCGGCCAGGGTGTCTCTGACTGTGCAGGAGGACTATGCGTCGCCACATGGAATGTTCAGAATCTCTTTGATGCCAATCTTGACGGAAATGAGTATGAAGAATACAGGCCGTCTTCAGGGTGGACTCAAAGCGCCTATGAAAGCCGTCTTTCCAATGCCCGAAAGGTTCTTCAAAGCCTTCCACAGTCAGAGTCTTACATAATTGTTCTGAATGAGATTGAAGGCCCTAATGTTGTAGAAGACCTGATAAAAAATGGTGATATTACCAAAATGGGCCTTCGTTACTATGCCTGCGCAGGAATGGAAGGAGGAGCAATTCAAACAGCTGTGATAAGCAGCCTTCCCATAGCTGCGGCAAAGGTCCATGACGTCGGCGAAGGCCAAAGACCGATTATTGAGGCTGAGTTTGATACATCATCAGGCAAGATTTTTGTCCTGGCTCTTCATCTTAAGTCAAACATAGGAACCTCTTCCGAGACGGCCGCCAAGAGGCGTGAAGCGGCACTGACAGTCAAGGATGTGTCGGATCAGATTCTTTCGGATAATCCCGGAAGCGTGGTTCTTGTCTGCGGTGACATGAACGAGGAATGCTGGGATAACAATGTCTTTGGAAAGGGTGATGATGCTGTTTTAAAGGCAAAAGGGGAATTCGGACGGGATTTCTGGTACTGTCTTTGGATGGATACGGATCTGAATCTTTGGCCGGGCGGTTCGTACATGTACAACGGGCTATGGAAGTGCTACGACAACATCCTTTTATCAGCTTCCGCAAAGGATCAGACGGGGTGGGAGTATGAAAGCTGCGGCCTTGTGTTTGAAAACATCCAGAAAACAGCCGATTCCAAGCCTTTTGCTTGGGACAGGGATCTTTTAAGGGGTGTATCGGACCACCTTCCGCTTTGGGTCAGACTAAATTCTTTTTAGGCTCTATGTTATGGACAGTGTCTGTATTTGCATTTAAGATAATATTTGTATTATCAATGCATTAATGGTGGTTCTTAGATGGATTTTGTCAAAAAGCTCAAGGAGACTATGGTATCGGTTCTTCCGGTAATGGTTATTGTCCTTGTTCTTAACTTCACCATCGCTCCGCTTGGAGATCTGTTCTGGCCGTTCATACTGGGTGGAATAATGCTCATAATCGGGCTTTCCCTGTTTCTGGCCGGAACTGATATCGGAATGGTTCCGGTAGGCGAGAAGCTGGGTTCTGTTCTTACCCGAAAGCGTAACGTTTGGTTCATGCTGGCAATCGGTTTTATCATAGGCTTTGCCGTGACTTTGGCAGAGCCCGATGTCACCGTCCTGGCAAGCCAGGTCCACAGCCTCAATTCATCGATTCCTCAGATGACTCTTGTGGTGATGATTGCTCTTGGTCTGGGTGTGTTTGTGGACATAGGACTTCTCAGAACGGTTCTCCGCTTTCCTTTGAAGTGGGTTCTGATAATCTTCTATTCGATTGTCTTTGTTCTGGTGTGCGTAATCGGACAGGGCATGGCCTCTATAAGCTTTGATGCAAGCGGTGCAACCACAGGTCCTTTGGCCGTTCCGTTTCTTCTTGCCTTGGGTCTTGGAGTTTCGGCTTCCACCAAAAATGACCAGGATTCAAGCTTTGGTCTTACAGGCGTGGCGTCCATAGGTCCGATTCTTGCGGTGGCTCTGATGGTTATGCTTTCAAAGGCAGGCTCTTCTGCCGCCGCTGCTACCGAAGCTGCTGCGGATGAGACTTTCCTTGACTGTCTTCTGAGCACTCTGAAGAATACGGCAATAGGTTTCGGACCGCTTCTGGTGATTATTCTCGTGATGCAGTTTACATTGCTGCATTTCCCGAAAATCAAGTTCAGAAACATCACGCTCGGTATCATTTACAGCTTTGTCGGAATAGTGATTTTCCTGACCGGTGTCGAGTACGGATTCTCTGCCGTAGGTTCATATCTTGGTCAGACGATTTACAAGAACTACAGCCCTGCTTTGGTTGTAGGTCTTGCTCTTCTGTTCGGTGGTATCGTTGTTCTTGCAGAGCCTGCGGTCTGGGTTCTTACAAGCCAGGTAGAAACTGTCACGGCAGGAAGAATCAAGAGATCTCTTGTTATGATATTCATCTGCCTCGGTGTTGCAATTTCTGTTGCTCTTGCGATGCTGAGGATTCTGCTTCACATAAACTATCTGTGGTTCGTGCTGATCGGTGTCGGGTCGGCTCTGATTATGACGCTATTCACACCGCCGCTATTTACTGGCATAGCGTTTGACTCGGGCGGAGTTGCCAGCGGACCTATGAGCACCACATTCCTGCTTTCGTTTGCTTTGGGTGTCTCAGGTTCCGCAGACATGGGATTCGGTCTGGTCGGACTTATCGCCATTTCACCGCTGATTGCCATTCAGATTCTTGGAATCATCTTCAGATTCAAGGAGAAGGGCGGAAAAAAGGAGGTTCGCGATGCTGCTACTGCAAAATAATCTGATGATTGCGGTTGTCAACAACGGACAGGCAGAGCGATTTATGTCAATTGCAAAGAAGGCCGGTGCCGGCGGCGGAACCGTCATCCCGGCTAAGGGAACTGCTTCCAGCAAATTCCTCAGAGCCCTCGGTCTTGGAGATAAATCCAAGGAGATCGTGCTTATTGTCATCGATCGGGAGAAGGGGAAGAAGATTGTGGATGACGTGAGAAGCGATGCAAAGATCCAGGGGGTTGCCGCACTGCTCGGATCGACAAAGGAGAATACGATGTCAAGCAAATGGAAAATGATAACAATCATCGTCAATACAGGATATGCCGATGACATAATGGATGCTGCCAGAAAGGCCGGTGCCCAGGGCGGTACCATAACCCATGCAAGAGGAACGGGAACGGAAGAGGATGCCAAGTTCTTCGGTGTTCAGATTGTTCCGGAAAAGGAGATGATCTTCATCCTCTGCAAGGCGGATGATACCGATAAGATTGTCGAGGCAATATCTTCGCTCAAGTGTCTGGATGAACCGGGGATCGGAATCATCTACACTCAGGATGTCGTTGACTTCAAGAATCTGGATCCTCAGAAATGAATCCTGAGATCAGAATCCGCCAAGGGAAGGAGAAAAACCTTCTCAGACATCACCCATGGGTGTTTTCAGGGGCCATAGAAGAGTCCACAGCTCCCGCAAAAAGCGGCATCTGCCGTGTTGTAACATCCGAAGGACGTTTCATCGCCTGGGGTATTTTTGACCCTGACAGCCACATAATCCTTCGTCTTCTTTCATGGGACGAGGCTGTCTTTCCGGATGACAACTGGTGGTCCGATACCGTAAGAGCCTCGGTTCTGAGAAGAAGGTCTTTCTTTGAAGACAGGGCGGGGCAGACTACAGCCTTCAGAATCATTCACGGAGAGGCTGACATGATTCCTGGAGTGGCCGCCGATGTTTACGGCAAAATAATCAGAATCATAATCAGTGCAAGAATCGCCTGGGAAAAGAGGGCTCTCATCATTGATGCTTTGGAGAATCTTCTTCATCCGCAGATGATTGTTCTTAACACGGATGCAGCTTTCTGCGCCATAGAGAAGCTTCATGAGGTGACAGAGTATTACAAAGGAGCTGTGCGCTTTGTTCCGACTGACAAGCTTGAAGAGATAAAAATCCGTGAAAGCGGAATCTATTATGCCATGGTGCCTGGTTCCGGCCAAAAGAGCGGTTTTTACTGCGACCAGAGGGAAAACAGAAACAGAATCGAATCCTACGTCAAGGATGCTGTGGTTTTGGACGGCTGCTGCTACACCGGAGCTTTCACGCTTCATGCACTCAGAGCAGGAGCAAAGGAAGTTCATGCCTTTGACAGCTCTTCAGATGCCATCCACAGGCTTCTTTCAAACGTGAATATGAATGTGGAGATGGGGATTCTGCCCCAGGATTCGCGCGACAGGGTTCAGGCTACCAAGGCCGATATCTTTGATACGCTTCGAAGCATTCCGCGTAACCGCTACGATGTGATGATTCTGGATCCGCCGAAGCTTGCCCAGACGGTCAAGGCCCTTGAGAACGCCAAGAAGGCTTACAAGGACCTGAACAGGATGGCCATGGAGAAGATCAAGGACGGAGGAATCCTTGTTGCCTGCTCGTGTTCGGGAGCTCTTTCCAGGGAGGATTTCAGAACAGTTCTGGCCTGGAGCGCCAAGGACGCCCGTGTGGAGGTCCAGGTGCTTGAGACCTTGGGTCAGGCTCAGGATCATCCGATCCGCCTGTCATTCCCTGAAAGCGAATACCTTAAGGTGTTCATTCTCAGGGTCATTAAGTGAAGTATTGTGAAGCAGGCGGGACTTAACTTGCAAAAGGATTTTCTAAGTATTAGTCTTGTAGCTGCTTTGATCGGAGGAAACATATGACAAAAAAGTCGTTATTCTTGACAGTAGCCATTCTGGCCTGCCTTGTTCTGACACAGGGAGTTTTTGCTCTGGATTATCCGAATGACTACAAAATGTTTGAGGTTAAGGGAGAGCAGGAGAACTTCTACTCTTTGGAAGAGGCTTTCTGGTTCAACCCGACTGTCTACAGCCTCGATGTTCTGGAGTTTGCCCAGGCTTATTTGTCACCGGAAGATCCTGTAGGATTTTTCCTGGAAGCAGCAGAATACACCGATGAGCAGATCGATGACGCTGCGATAATCTTCCAGTCATTCATCGAGCCGGACTCCGTCGGAGCTTTCCCGTATCTTTACAGATGCGATCACGAGGCCCTTGCAGAGAGCATCGGCGCCGATCTGTTCGATGCGGATGCAAGATATGAGTTTTCATTCTATTTCGAAGATCCTTCATGTATGGCAGAACTCTTTCCAAGAGGAGTCGGAAGGACCGATGCATATAACACATTCAG
>JAGBRG010000146.1 GCA_017632495.1 Spirochaetales bacterium | reverse complement strand
TCCCTTTTCTATAACGTGAAATTATATCATAGGGTTTTCGAAAATGCCAAAGTTTCTGACATCTATAACGAAAGTGTAATAATAAGGCAGCTAGTATTCCACATAAGTGGGGCAGCGGTCAGTACACTCGCCAGTTCTTTCTCAAGTTTCTGTGCATCACTGTCAGTTATGTTGTCCATAGCCGGGACGTAACTCTTCTGAACCCAGCGCTTGATATCGGATTCGCGCACAGAGCGGGACTCGGTGAATCTGTAATCCGAAGCTTTGACAGTCCCGAAGACCTTTCCAAGAGCCTCGGTTATGTCCTTGCGTGTGGGAACAGAACTGTAGATTTCCTTTTCCGCCTTCAGAAGCTTTTCCTGAAGAGGCCCTGTGTGGATGAAATCGGAAAGACGGGAGGCCTCGCTTATCAAGGTCTCGCAGAGGACTATGGTTCCGCCTGAAGTCAGGCGCTCTTTTGCATCCTCTAAGACAGAAAGACCTGTTTTAAGATCATCGCTGTTCTTGCAGCTGATGATGTTGCGACCAAGAATGTGCTCGAACTTGATGCCGTCTTCAATGCTCTTATCAAGGTTCTTCAAGGCATGGTCTACATCGCCATCCAGAATCACACGCGGAGCGCTTAGGCTGTCTAAGGTTTTTATGTACTGGTCAAGGTAGGCGCGGTCCTCGGTATTCTTAACATGGGCAACCACAAGGCCCTCGGGAGTGTGGCGGAAGGCCTCCCAGACCAGAAGGCCGTGGCCTGCGTTAAGAACAAGGACGCGGTCGGATCGGATCAGATCAAGGTTTTGGAACATGAGCTCGCGCATGTGTTCAAGGGCAGCGCTTCGTCCGCTCATAGTACGGCGCAGCCACAGGTCTCGGCCTTTGTCATCGGGGGAGAAGGTGAGGTTCTCGGGGAAGGCGTTGATGTCCACGCTCTCAAGCTGGATTTCGCGGCGTCTGTTGACAAGGTCGGCGATCTTTTTCTCGTAGCCCAAGCTTCCCACATGGTAGAAGACCTTGCCCTGAAGCTCGTTTGGTAGGTATTGCTGTGCGACCCAGTGGTCCTGGTATGCATGGGGGTACATGTAGCCTTCGCCGTGGCCGAAGCCCTTGGCATCGCGGCTGTTGTCTCTCAAGTGGTTGGGAACCTCGGATGCGGCTGACTCCTCCTGAACAGCCTTCAGGGCATCAAAGAAGCCCATTTCGCTGTTGCTCTTGGGAGCCGTTGCAAGATACAAAGCGGCATGGGCCAGGTGGTAGCGGCCTTCTGGCATACCTATGGCATTGAAAGCCGCCGCATCGGACTGGACTACAACAATTGCGTTGGGGTCGGCAAGGCCCACATCCTCGCATGCGCTTATCATCATACGGCGGAAGATAAAGCGCGGATCTTCTCCCGCATAGACCATCTTGGCAAGCCAGTAAAGAGCGGCATCCGGGTCCGAGCCTCTGAGCGACTTTATGAAGGCGCTTATCACATCAAAGTGATAGTCACCTTCCTTGTCGTAGAGGACAGCCTTTCTCTGGATGCTTTCTTCGGCCGTTTCCTTGGTGATGTAGATCTTCTTTCCATCGGGTACCGTTGTCACAACGGCAAGTTCCAGAGCGTTTAACAGCGACCTTGCATCGCCGTGGGCAACATCCACAAGGTGCTCCAAGGCTCCTTCTTCAAAGCTCACATCCAAGTTTCCGTAGCCGCGCTCCTTGTCCTTTACTGCCTGCCAGGCGATTTTGGTAAGGTCATCTGAGGTAAGACTTTTGAGTTGAAAGATTCGTGATCTGCTTACAAGAGCCGCATTGACTTCAAAAAACGGGTTTTCTGTCGTGGCTCCTATGAGTATGAACGTTCCGTTTTCCACCCAGGGAAGCAGGGCATCCTGCTGACTTTTGTTCCAGCGGTGGACCTCGTCTACGAACAAAATGGTGCGTGTTCCGTAAAGATCAAGGCGGTTTCGGGCGGCCTCGATTTCATCTCTAAGCTCCTTGACGCCCGAAAGAACGGCATTGATTGTGGAAAAATGGCTTTTTGTAGTGTTTGCAATCACCCTGGCCAGTGTGGTCTTTCCCGTTCCGGGGGGCCCGTAGAAGATTACAGAAGAAAGCTGGTCTGCCTGGATGGACCTTCGAAGAAGCCTTCCGGGTCCTATGATGTGATCCTGGCCGATGTACTCGTCAAGAGTCCTGGGGCGCATGCGGTAGGCAAGAGGCTGTGACTTTATATCAACTCTGCTGCTGTCAAATAGCTGCTCCATAATAACCTCAGTCAAGACCCAGAACGTAAGAGGCCACCGAATCCATGGCAGGATCTGGGGTTGTTCTGATAAGTTTTTCGTAGAATGCCAGAGTCCTGATGTAGATGTCCACCAGATGATACGAAAGGCGGGAAATCAGAGCCTCGTCGGACATGGTCACATCGATTCTGGGATTATCTTCGCCGTATAGATTCTCACGCGAGCTTGCCCACGTGTTGTACTGAATTGCCACATTTTTCCACGCTGAGGTATCAAGGCCCGAAAGGCGGAACCTGATAACCTCGGCCATCTCGTCCTCTCGGTTTTTCTGAATGTCCTCGCTGATGGAGGAGATTCCTTCCTCAATCATGGAGACAGGATTCTGAAACTGATAGTTTTGTGCCATGGATTCGAGGTAGGTGTGAACCTCATCAAAGAAGGGCATGATGTAGGAAAGAACATCCTCTTCCCACAGATGCAAAAGCCTGTCCATGCCCGGGATGGTCTTTCTGAGCTGGTCAAGGTACTCAAAATCAGAGGGCACCATGCTGACCTTGTAGCTATTCAGATCCGAAAACAGGGCAGGCACTGCCTTGTCTGTTGCAAGATTCAGGACATAGCGGAGAGTGTAAGTGCAGTCAGCCGAAGAAAGATTTCTCTCTTCTGTATCAGTTGTTGCGCAAGAAGTCATGCCAAAGGCCAAGACCACAGCGAGGACAATCAGGATACAGAAGGAAAAAGAGGCTTTCTTCATAATGAAATTCTAACATCTTTACTTATTAAATGAGAAGAGCTTTCCGTCCGGAAGAGGGAAACTGACTGAGATGCAGTCAAGACTCAAAATATCGTCTGTCTCTCCTTCGCCGTAGATTGTATCGCCTTTGATCGGGTGTCCCATCCATGCAAGATGAGCCCTGATCTGGTGTCTGAAACCCCTTGTGATGTTGCAAAGAAATAGGTCGTCCGAGCCTGAGATCTTCTGAACATGGGTGATGTACTGGATTTTGGAATCGGCCTTTTCGATGTCCGAAACAGGTCTGACCTCCCTTGAACCCGGGCCATAGGAACGGAAATAGGACTTTATCGATGCAACGCCCATTGAGTTGAAGTAGGGGTCAATGCCCTTCAGGCGGTCAGAAAGAATTGTGTCTGCAAGATATGTCTTTGAAAAAAGATCCTGACTCTGGATATCCTGAAGATGGTCGTACATCTCCTGGGTCTTGGCAAAGATCACAAGACCGCTTGTTGCTGTATCAAGTCTGTGAACAGCCCCGTGCTCCCAGGGATTCTTTCCGGAAACGGACATGACGGAGGGACAGAAGGTGGCCACAAGGCCCAAAAGTGTTCCATCTGGGCTCTGGACCTTCAGAGGAACAGTGGGAATTCCATGTGGCTTATCCGCAATGGCAAAATCATCGTCTTCGTATAAAATCGGATTCTCAACCATTGTATTCCTCTGTGATGACACCGTCGGCTCTTTCGCCAGGACGGCTTGTGACAATCTCTATGCGGCGCTCTATCTTGGAAAGCTCATCATCCACCTCGGATGCGATCTTCATGCCTTCCTCATAGAGGGAGACGGCCTTCAGAAGGTCGGTATCAGGGTCAGACAGAGTCTTGGAGATTTCTTCCATACGTGACAGCTTCTTTTCAAAAGTCTTGTCATTGTCCGCCATCTTTTACCTCCTTCACACCTGCTTTGATGACTCCGTCGGACATCCTTATGTCTATGTCCTGACCCGGTTTTGCATCACAGGCCCGTCTTATGGACTTTCCGTCCCCTGAACTGATAATAGCATAACCCCTCTGCACCACTGCAAGAGGGGAAAGGGCCTCAAGCTGCCCTCTTAGCAGTTTTGAAAGAGCTTTTTTTTCATTTAAAGCATTTTCCATGCTGTGGATGATGCTTCTTTGACTCGAATCAAGGCTCATGCGGACCTTTGAAAGCCTGTTTTCAAGCTGGGCCTTGGCACTTGATGGAGAGAATGCGGCCACTCTGAGCTTCACAGAGGAAAGACGGGTCGTAATTGCCTCAACCATGGACTGACGGATCTTACTTACTTTCTCAAGAACTTCCATGCTGCTTTCACACACAAGCTCTGCTGCAGCCGACGGGGTGGGGGCCCTGAGGTCTGCCACATAGTCTGAAAGTGCCCAGTCAATCTCGTGCCCTACGGCTGAAATCACAGGGACAACTGAATCATGAATTGCCTCAATCACGCATTCTTCGGAAAAAGGAAGAAGATCCTCAACGCTTCCGCCTCCTCGGCCTACTATCATGACATCGGCTAAGAGAAACTCATTGACCTCTCGGATACGGGCTGCAATAGATGGAGCTGCATCCTGGCCCTGCACAATGGCTGGA
>JAGBRG010000145.1 GCA_017632495.1 Spirochaetales bacterium | reverse complement strand
CAACTGTAAGTCCGTCCACTTCAGGAGCCTGGCCCCAGAATCTTCCAATGGCAAGATCTTCGCCTTCGATAAGCTCCTCGATCAAGACATCGTATTCTTTTCCCACAAAGGAAGTCAGAATCTCGGACGAAATCTTTTCCTGAAGCTTCTGAAGCTTCTTCTGGCGCTTTGCAGCCACCTTGGAAAGAGCCTTGTGGGTCTCTTCGTCCGTAAGTGTTGCGGCATAGGTGCCCTCTTCAAGGGAGTAGACAAAAGATCCCATCCAGTTGAAGCGGTTCTTTTTCACAAAGTCATAGACCTGATTAAAGTCATCGTCGTCCTCGCCCGGAAAGCCCAGCATGATTGTGGTCCTTATCACGGACTCGGGAAGCTCCCGTCTTATGGTGGAAACAAGGTCCGTGTAGGTCTTTGCATTACCTATGCGCTTCATCGGGCGCAGAAGCTTGACGCTTGCATGCTGAATGGGGATGTCAAAGTACGGAAGAATCTTGCTGTTTGTCTTTATCATCTGAAGAAGTTCCAAAGGGAAGGCATCCGGGTGGATGTATAAAAGCCTTACCTTGAAATCTCCCTCAATTGCTGTAAGTTGCTTTAAAAGCTCAAGAAAATGGCTCTTTCCGTCCCAGTCCGAACCGTAGGCTGCAAGATCCTGGGCAATGAGGTTAATCTCCTTGATTCCACGCTTTGCGAGAGTTCTTGCCTCATCCAAAATGGCATGCTGGGGTCTTGAGCGAAGCGGGCCCCTGATGATAGGAATTGCGCAGAAGCCGCATCTGTGGTTACAGCCTTCGGAAATCTTAAGGTATGCGCTTCCCGGGAAGTTGAAAAGCTTTTCGCGCTGATAGGCATCTGCATCCGGGTCAGGATACTCGGGAACCAGAAGGCTTGCGGTTTTTGATTCAGCGTTCTTAACAAATGAGCTTATCTGGGCAAGGTCTCTGTTTCCGAAAATGCCGTCGGCCTCGGGAAGCTGCTCGGAAAGCTCTTTTCCGTAACGCTGGGAAAGACAGCCTGTGATAATGACCTTGGCTTTGGGATTCAAAGACCTGAGTTCAAAGAATGTGTTGATAGATTCTTCACGAGCGCTTTCAATGAAGCCGCATGTATTGACAAGAATCAGAGAAGCCTTTGAGGCATCGTCTGTGAGAACATAGCCGTCAGAGCCCAGAATCTTTGCCATGACTTCGGCATCGACCTGATTTTTGGCGCATCCGAGGTTTTCTATATAAAGATATTTTGAAGTGTCTTTTCCCATCGGTTCTAGTGTCCATTTTCTTTGAATGTGCGTCAAGCATTTAGACCTTTTTCAAGTTGCCGATTGCACGTTTCGGGGTTAGAATTAAAGAGTAATGAACAAGACGTTTTTCCCTGGTTCCGTATGGGGTCAGGTTGACATACCGGCCTCAAAAAGCCAGACCATTCATACACTGCTCATCGCACTGTTCGCAAGAGGCGTCAGTACAATCCAGAATCCTCTTATCTGTTCGGATACAGAGGCATGTCTTGATTTTTGCAGAAAGCTCGGTGCAAAGATCACCATGCAGGGTGATGTCATGACAGTGGATTCCTCTGATTTGAAACCTCACGACGGAATTGAGATAAACTGCAGAAACAGCGGAACCACGCTTTATTTTGCAACAGCCCTTGCAAGCACACTTGGAGCAGAAATCAGATTCACAGGCGACAGGTCCCTCTTAAACAGACCTGCAAAGCCGCTTCTTACAAGCCTTCATGAGCTTGGCGCTGCCGTGGACCCTGAGGCAGAAAGCGCCCCGTATTCCGTGCGCGGCCCTCTTGAGGGAGGTCATACCAGCATCAGGTGCATGACGGGCCAGTACCTCAATGCACTTCTTCTGGCAACGCCGCTTTGTGCCAAGGACACCACGATCGATGTCCATCTTCTTAAAGAGCGCGCGGCCACCCGAATGACCGAAATGTGGCTTGAGCGTCAGAATATCGAGTTCTTCCGTGACGATGAGATGTACCATTACACAATCCGCGGAAACCAGAGCTACAAGCCGTTTTTTGCCGATATCAACGGAGACTTCTCTCTTGCAGCGTTCTTCTTCTGCGCAGCCGCAATTACGGCAAGCACTGTCACGGTGACCCACCTTGATGCAAAAAGCTCCCAGGCAGACAGAGCCATTTTGGATATTCTTTCCAAGATGGGATGCAGCATAAGAAGCGAAGGCCACTTTGTTTCCCTGACAGGACCTTCCAGGCTCAAGGCCATAGACATTGATGTGGGCGACACTCCGGACCTTCTTCCGGCACTGGCTGTGACAGCCTGCTTTGCCTCAGGTCCTGTGCGCTTTACCAATGTGATTCACAACGCCATGAAGGGTCCCAAGCAGAGAAGCTCGACCATTGCATATAACATCAATGCAATAGGCGGCAACGCTCAGGTTCTTCAGGACTCTCTTGTTGTCTATCCTATTTCCTCTTTCAACGGAGCAAGCGAGGTCCAAAGCTTCGAAGACCCCAGAATCGCCATGGCCATGGCTGTTGCGGCCCTGAGAAGCACAAGGGGTCTTACCATCCAGGGCTTTGAGTGCGTAGACAGTCCTTTCCCGGATTTTCAGACCAAGTTCAGCAGCGTGGTATTGTCAAGAAACTGACTGGCTGATATAAAAAAGCCGGAGGCTAACATGTTCGCAATAGTTCATACCCAGTCCTGTGCCCAGATGGCTCTGAAGCTGTCAAAAAAGCTGTCAGCTAAGCTGTCGGAAGATTCCGATGAGGTAAGACTTGTTCCCGTAGAGGACACTCTGTCTGACCCCGATGCTTTGGGCGATTTTGACAAACTCGGTCTTGTCTTTCACAACGACGGAAAAAGCCTCCCAGTGGAAATGCAGGATTTCATAAGAAATATTCTTGGAAACAGCGACCTTCGGGGTCTTGAGTACATGTTCTCGGTCTGCGTCTGCAAGGAGTGCGGCCATGCCCTTAAGATCGTCGAAAAGCTCTGTGCCAAAGCAGGTTGCGCCCCGAGTCTCAGCCTTAGCATGAATCCGGATGCATCTGAAAAGGATATCGAGGAAGTAGCCTCTTTGGTTGAATCGGGTGACATCCGCCTGGCAAAGGGGAGCATGGGGACATGGGTCTACATGCTGCTTCATGGGATAAAGACAACGTCCGCGGGCAAGGTTTCCGCTTTGAGGGGCTGACATGGGAGAAAAGAGAATCCGTAGGCCCATGTATGCCAAAGAGGACATGGGTCGCCTTGTGAAGTGGTTCTTCGGCTATCCTCTGATTTTCATAATCTATCTAGTTCTATCTCTTCTTATGCCGCGTGCAAGTT
>JAGBRG010000144.1 GCA_017632495.1 Spirochaetales bacterium | reverse complement strand
TGATTCTGTCCTTCATGAGCGGCTTTGCATTCTCAAAGATCAACAACAAGAACACAAAGTGGATCTACGGCTCCTATGTAATAGGAATTCTCATGACTCTTCAGAGCATCATGATTCCGCTCTTTATCGTCATCAACCAGGTGGGTCTTTATGACACCAAGCTTGGAGTCCTTATTCCTTATATAGGAATCGGTCTTCCGATGGGCATATATCTTTCCACCGAGTTCATGAAGAGCATCCCCAATGCCCTAGTTGAATCGGCGCGTCTTGACGGAGCCCATTACTTCATGATCTTCCGCTCCATCATGGTTCCGATGGCTGCCCCTGTAGGAACAACTCTTGCCATCTTGCAGATTTCAGGAACATGGAACGAGTTCATGCTGATCAATATGCTCACATCAAGTATGAAGAACAAGAGCCTTCCTGTCGGAATTCAGAGCTTCGCAGGAAGCCTTTCAACCGACTACGGAAAACTTTTTGCTTCCCTTATGATTGGTCTTATCCCGATGCTGATTTTCTATATCGTTTTCAGAAAGGAAATTACAAAGGGTGTAAGTGCCGGAGCGGTGAAGGGCTGAAGCTCTTCTTTCACGGCGGTCTTCTTCGGAAGGCCGCTTTTTTATGCTTTTTGAAAATAGCAACATTTTTTTAAAAGTTTTTTCTTTACAAGTTTGTTCTTCGGGTGTACAATTTAAATGTTCATGGATTGAACAAACTAAAAACTAAGGGAGATTTTGAAATGAAGAAAGTCCTTACTGTTCTTTTTGTCGCTCTCACAATCTGCACAATGGTCTTCGCACAGGCCGCAGCAGAGTCGAGCAAGAAGGTTCAGCTCAGAGTTCTGAACTACATCGATATGTCCGAGCCAAACAGTGCTAACGAGATTGCACAGGTTTGGGACAAGTTCACAGCTGAGCATCCTGAGATTGAGATCATCAGAGAAGATCTTTTCAACGAGCCGTTCCACCAGAAGGTAGAGGCTTACGCAGCACAGGGTCAGCTTCCTGACGTACTGTATGCATGGCCAAGCGGAAGATCCTCCACACTCCACACAGAGCACCTGCTCTATGACCTGACACCGCTGCTTCAGAAAGACGGTCTGCTTGACAAGTACAACCCGCTCTGCACAGCTCCTCAGCTCGGTGGATACCTCGGAGAGCTCCCGAACGGAGTCACAGCAACATCAATGATGTTCGTCAACAACAAGGTTCTGAAGGAGAACGGTCTTGCTGTTCCTAAGACATATGCTGACCTTAAGGCAATGGTTCCTGTCCTCAACAAGAAGGGAATCGAGGTCATCACAATGGACTGCCAGGACGGTTGGGTAATGCAGAGCTGTCTGTTCTCACTCATCACCGGAAGATTCGGTGGTGCTGACTGGGCAGATAGAGTCGCAGCAGGTGAGATTGATTTCGAGGACAAGTGGTTCAAGGATGCTCTTACTGTCGTAGATAACCTCTACAAGGACGGCATCATCAACCGCAACACCCTTTCAATCGCTTACGGTTCAGGCAGAGCTGACTTCGCAGCAGGAAAGAGCGCATTCTACATCGATGGTGACTGGGCATGTGCTTCATTCCAGACCGACAACTCAACTGGCGAGGCTCTCTTCAAGCCGGCAGCACAGCAGACCGATGTTGATCTGATGAACTTCCCGGCACTCGAGGGTGAGATTGTTCACGAGTCCAACTCCGCAGTCGTCGGAACAGGTTGGGCAATTGCCAAGGATATCGATCCTGCTAAGCTCGACGCAGCTTGGACACTGGTCAAGTATCTTGAGGGCGAGTATGTCCAGACTTGGAGACTCACCACAGGTGCTGCATTCCCATCACTCCTTTCAATCGATGTTGATAAGGTTTGTGTTGAGAACAACCTCGAGCCGCTCGTAGCAAAGAGAGCTGACTGGTACAACAGAATCCAGGTTGCTACTCCTGTTATCGACGGTGTCCTTGATCCGGCAGTCTACGAGGTCATCAACCAGGTTCTGGCTGAGATCGGTCTCGGAAAGAAGACAGTCGATCAGGCAGCTAAGGAAGTCAACGCTGCATGGCACAAGTTCGCAGGTAAGTGATTACAGGCGATTATCACAACACGGCGGGTTTTCGGACCCGCCTTTTTTGAATGATGACAAGAGATTTAGATAAAATCCTCACCCCTCAGATCAAATCTGAGGGCGTGAGATACGAAAAAACGACCGTCCTTGACGGTAATGTGAAAGTACTTACAGACGCCTCGGAAAACCATGTGAGCATCACAGAGGGCAAGGCAGTGGTAAGTGCAGTCTCTCAGGATGCTGCGAATATCGGACTTGGCTATATCAGACAGCTTCAGGTCTACTTTGACGGCAGCGTCCCCGTATGTGAATTTGATTATTTCAGCCCTGCTTTGAAGTACAGGGGCTTTATGATAGACGTGTGCAGGCATTTTGTGCCTGTGGATGAACTTAAGCGCATTATCGGCCTTATGGCGGATATAGGCTACAACACGTTCCAGTGGCATCTTACTGATGACCAGGCCTGGCGCTTTCCCGTTGACGGATATCCTCTGATTGAGAAGATCTCCACAAAGCGTGACAACGACGAGTATGAGAACGTGAAGTTCTGCTATGAGGGAATGTATACAGACGATGATCTTCGTGATGTTGTTTCATTTTGCACTTCGCGCGGCATCAATGTGGTTCCTGAGTTTGAGGTTCCGGGCCATGCCACGGCACTGCTGGCAGCCTATCCGATATTCGGCTGTACGGGCCGCATTTTAAATGTCCAGCGCAAGTGGGGCATATTCAAGGATGTGCTGAATCCAGCCTCCAAGGAGCTATGGGTCTTTTTGGATGCTGTTATTTCCAAGCTTTGCTCAATCTTCCCGGGTCCTTACATCCACATAGGCGGAGACGAGTGTCCCTATGACCAGTGGGAGCAGAATCCCGACTGTCTCTCTCTTATGAAGGAACAGGGTTTAGCTACTCCTTCCGAGCTTCAGGGCTATTTCACATCCCGTCTTGCTTCCGTTGTGGCTTCTCACGGAAAGCGTGCCATTGGCTGGGATGAGGTCATTGACAGCCCTTCCATAGACAAGAATGTAGTTGTCATGTCATGGCGCGGCCTTGACGGAGCAAGGATTGCAACATCTCGCGGTCACAATGTGATTTTATGTCCTCAGCAGGGCATGTACTTTGACAAAGGCTACACAGAAGATGATTTTGAGCCGCGTCAGTGGGGAACATACTCGGTTAAGGATTCGTTTGACATAGACCTGTTGATGAAGGAGCTTGAGCCGTCCCGCAGGGCCCTTATCATCGGAGCTCAGTGCAATGTGTTTTCCGAGCGTATGCGAAGCGGACGAGAGATGGAATATATGATGTTCCCGCGAGCCTTTGCTCTTTCAGATAATATGTGCCTTGGGGATGAAAGGTGTTGGGAAAAGACGCTGTCCCGCCGTGAGGCAATAAGGGACCTTTGCTGGAAGCTCAACTTTGTCTGCAGCCCTGCTTCCTGGGAGGTAGAAGCATCCGGAGTTATGAAGGTGCAGGTGATATGAAAAAGACCAT
>JAGBRG010000143.1 GCA_017632495.1 Spirochaetales bacterium | reverse complement strand
TATCTTTTCCACATGGTCTACTTCCCGCAGAACAAGACAAAGGTCCGCGAGATAATAAGCGACATAATCAACGTCAACGTTGTATAAGTAATTCAGACAATTTCAGAAACAAGTTTCTCAAATGCAGCCACGTAGCCTTTGGCGTTTTTCGCACTGTCGGATTCGGCCATGAATCTTAAAAGAGGCTCTGTTCCTGAGAAGCGGCAGCTTACAAAAGAGCCGTCCTTGAAGTAGACCTTGCAGCCGTCCATATAGCCTACCTTGTCCACAGCAACGTCAAAGACAGGAAGGCGCTTTTCCTCCATGATTGCATGGTTGATGCGGCCCTTGTCCTCGGCCTTGAAGCGTACGGCTTTTTCTACAAACGATGTGCTTCCGTATTTTTCGCTTATCATATCCGAGATATCGTCGATGGACATTCCCATGACTGAGACCATCTCAATCACAAACGAAGCTGCATAGATTGCATCCTTTCCATGGATGTGACCGCGGATTGTAAGGCCGCCTGAGGACTCTCCGCCTAAGACTGCGTCATACTTGTCAATGCCGGATGAGACCCACTTGAAGCCCACGGGGACCTCTATGCACTTTTCTCCGAAGTCCTTTGCCATTCTGTCCAAAACGATGGTTGTGCACAGGTTCTTGACCACGGGACCCTTCCACTTCTTCTTTTCGTGAAGGTACCAGTACAGCATTGCCAGAATCTGGTTCATCGAGAAATATCTTCCCTTTGAATCGATTATAGAAAGTCTGTCTCCGTCTCCGTCAAAGGCAAGACCCAGATCATAGCCACCCTTGACGACCTTGTCTGAAAGGTCCTTCAGAATATCCTCGCTGGGGGCAGGATAAAGGCCCTCAAAATATGCATCCTTGTTGTTGTTTATTAGGTCAACGGTACACCTACAGGTGTTGAGGATGACAAGCATCGGGTAGGTTCCCGATCCGTGCATGGGATCAAAGAGGACTCTCAGTCCCCTCTCCCTGATGGCTCTCTGGTCCAGAACGGCCAGAATGTCATCTATGTACTGGTTGAACGGGTTGTTCATGACCTGGACAAGGCCCTTGGAGACAGCCTCTTCGTAGTCCATGCGCTTTACACCGGAAAGCTTTGCTATGACAGATTCGATTCTGTTTGTGACCTCCACAGGAGCATCACGGCCTTCTTCCACAATGACCTTGATTCCGTCGTACTCCGGAGGGTTGTGGCTTGCCGTCACTTCAAGGCCGCAGTAAAGATTCTGCTTCATGACGGTATGCATGACAAAAGGAGACGGTGCGGATCTTTTCATCCTCATGGTCTTGATTCCGTTGGCGGCAAAGACCTCGCAAAGCCATCTGGTTCCGATTTCAGAAAGGAATCTTCTGTCAAAACCTATCATCACAGGCTTATCGGCCTTCTTGTCCTGAATCAGAATCTCGGATATGGCCTGAGCCACAAGCGAAATGTTCTCTCTTGTAAAGTCGTCACCTATTACGGCTCTCCAACCGCCTGTACCGAATTTGATCATACTGCCCACCTTAGTATCATCTACTTAATCAGAAGACCCATAGGAACAGGTCTTTCCGCATCAGAATTATCCGCATGCCTGTCTGAAACATGCATCATAAGCTTTCCATTCAGAAATATCTCGGAAGACCCTCCTCCGTCAAGGTTCAAGACATTCACAAGACCGATTGAGGCGCAGTACCTTCCCAGTTCCAGAAGAGAGGCCCCGCAGCTTTCCTTTCCGAACTGGTAAAAAAGCTTCGAGCATCCTTCGGCCCAGACAATGACAGGGTCTCCGTCATTGTCAGAGCAGATTGCCATTCTGGGCGCCCTGTCCTTCTCATAATCCAGAGGATAGAGCGTAGGAGGGAACGGAACACTGTCTTTATAGATGTTGTAGAACGGTGATTCAAATCCCTTCATCAGAGCACCGTCCTTAACAGAAGATGAACCTACCTGTATTGCAAACAGGCAGTCTTCCATTCCCAGATATACAACGGGGCTGGGTTCTACGGATAGCTCCTGCTTTGTATGAAGGACAAAACCACCTGTTGGAACAAAGACTCCTCCGCCTTGATGAAACGCCACAACCTCATCTCCGACTATCATAAGGTCAAGGCCTTCCTCTGATGGGGTCTGTCTTGTATCAGGACGTCTGTAGATTGTGCAGTTTTCACCATGAGTGAAGGTTTTTCCCTGAATCTGCATGCTGATTTCTCTGATATCAGGTCTTGTAATCTTTACCTTTCCGTCCATGTCCACGACCATGGCCTCGCGGCCGTTCAAAGGCGGCTGGATCATTATCCCGTTTTTGACCGTCATCCCGTACGGAGTTCCGAATAAGTCATAGGGAGAATCGCTGTCAAACACATCCATCTCGAAAAAATGTGCGTTGCAGATAAAAGAAGGCTGTGGCTGAACCTGACTCATGTAGCCAAGATCCTCACCCACAGGAAGAATACTGACCACATCTGTCTTATCGCCGTAGGCAATGCTCAGCCATCCGCGCTTTTCAAGCTCATCCAAAAAGGCCTTTACTTTTGCATCATCAATTGCCAAAGAATCTCCGCTTCTTCGGATCTTCCCTTCCTGTACCAGCTTTCTGAGTCCTATTGCTGCAGCAAGCTGTCTGTCAAAGACAACACCCTCTTCTGTCTCTGGCGAAAAAGGGCTGTCCATGTCATCGGGGATATGAAATGCAAGGACAGCTCCGTACATCTCATGATGCTTTGGGATTACAAAAATCTTGTACATCCTGCAAAGCTCGTCAAATGCCTCTTTGGAAAACGGAGGCTGTACGAACTCAAGGTCGTTCCAGGCAAAGCCTGATACGATCTGAAAACGCTGCATCTCTCCGTTTTCGTATCTTATGGTATCAATTCTGGATTCAATCATCCCTTTACTCCCGCACTCATCTGGTTTTCAATGATGTATCTCTGACAGAAGATGTAAACAATGATCAGAGGCAGAACCGAAAGAACCGATGCAGTCAGAAGCAGAGCCCAGCTTGAGGTGTACTCTGTCTGGAATCTCGTAAGACCGATTGTAACCGTATAGAGTTTAGCCTTGTTGAGGTACAGAAGAGGCCTGAGAAGGTCGTTCCAGTTGTTCATAAAGCCAATGATGAACAGCGTAGCCACAGAGGCTGTAGCCTGTGGGAAGTACACGCGCCACAGAATCTTGTAGGCCGAAGCTCCGTCTATGACGGCCGCATCGAACATGGCGCTTGGGATTGCCTCGAACACCGATATGAACATGAACGTACCCAAGGCTCCCGAAAGGAACGACGGTATTATCAAGGGAAGGAACGAGTTTATCCAACCCAGCTTCATCATCAGATAGTACTCGGGAATTATAATAACCTGGACAGGAATCATCAGCGTCATCAGCAGCAGTGCGTAGATCCACCGACGCCCGGGGAAGCGCATCTTGGCAAACGCAAACGATGCCATGGGGCAGACTACAATCTGACCCAGGGCCGCCAGGAACGAAATCAGAAACGAGTTCCATGTATACAGACCGAAGCTGTACTTGGAAATGACGGTCTTGTAGTTCTCCCACATTCCGGCCTTGAAAAGTTTGTTTGGCCAAAGCTGTATCGGGAGGGCGAAAATAACATCCTCCGACATGAACGATGTGGAAACCATCCACAAAAACGGGAAGATTGAAATGAAGGCCGCAAGGATTATCAGAACAAGGATTATCCATTTTGAAGATTTCTTCTTAACCATAATCCCCTCCTCACTCAAGCGGCTGAGCCCAGTATTTCTTGACATAGAAGTTCAGAAGCGTAAGGCTTCCGACAACAGCCATCAAAACCCAGGCGATTGTCTCCGCATAACCCACACGGAAGTATGAGAAGGCGTTGACATAAACGGAATAGACAAGGGTGTTGGTCGCATTCTGAGGACCGCCCTTGGTCATTGCATAGATGAGCTCGAAGTTCTTGAACGCATCCATGATTGCAACCGTGAAAACAAAGAATGTCGTAGGTGAAAGCATCGGGATGATGACCCTAAAGAGTCTCTGTCTCGGTGTTGCACCGTCTACGACGCTGGCCTCTATCACATCGGTACTGATGGACTGAAGGCCGGCCAAAAACAGGATCATGTAGTAGCCCGACATCTTCCAGACCTGGACGAAAGTAACCGTCCACAGGGCGATTTTCGGATCCTGCAGCCAGTAAGGTGCCGTAATTCCCACCATCTTGAGAAGGTAGTCCAGAATTCCGTACTTGGGTCCTAAGATTCTGAGCCACACAATACCGACGGCAACGGATGATGTGATGACCGGCATGTAGATTGCGGCTCTGAAGAAGTTCATGCCGCGTATTTTATTGTTTACGAGAAGAGCCAGAAGAAGGCCAAAGACCATTCCTCCTACAACATATCCTACGGTAATCTTCAGAGTGTTTCCCAGAATCACCCAGAAGTCGGGGTCTGAAAACAGCTCCTTGTAATTCTCAAATCCGTTGAAGACCGGATCCTTTATCAGGTTCCAGTTGGAAAAGGATAGAACGAAGGAAGAAACTATAGGGATGAGTCTGAAGACGAAAAGTCCTATCAGAGTCGGGAAAATCAAGATATAGGGCGTGGCCCAGCTATGCCATTTGAACTTCTGTTTCTCTGCCATATTAACACCAGTGGTAAACAAAAGCATATGGCCGGAAAGCCGGCCATATGCCTTATTCAGGATATTGTGATTCCCAAATTACGCGTCATGGATAGACACGTGAAAGAATCTTGTTGATTCCGTCAGTTGCCTTCTTCATGGCACCGTCGAAGGAATCCTCACCGTTGAGAATTGAGTCCACAGCTCCTGCTAATCCCATATTCTCTGCTGCACCGTAGCCTGTCCACTCTGACCAGCTCTTGGTGTATGTTGTCATGAACTTGTCATTTGCATGCTCTCTGAAGAGCTCCATGTCGCCGTAAGGCTGCTGAGTCATGTCGACGAACTCAGGTGACTCGACAATGGCCTTGTAAGCAGAAAGCTTTCCGCCCATGACCTGGTCTGCGGAAAGTCCGCCGCCGGCTGCGAACTTGACAAAGTCCCAAGCCTCATCCGGATGGGCTGTTGTCGGTGAAAGAACATAGGAATCTGGCCAACCGAATGTCCATGTCTCCTTTGCGCTTGGTCCGTTAGGAACTCTTGTGACGCCCCAGCGGAACTTGTCACCGATCTTTGATCTGAAGTCATTGACCTGCCATCCGCCGTCTACGAACATTGCACAGAGTGCGTTCGGGAAGATGTTGTTGTACTTCATTGCGGTCATGTCCTTCGGCATCGGAGCAACCTTGTCTTTCAGAACAAGGTCTGTGAAGAAGTGCAGAGCCTCAAGAGCGTTCTTGTCCGGCTCGAATCTCATCTTGTTGTTGATCAGGGTTCCGTTGTTTGCGATGACCCAAGCCTGAGCCTCTGCGTAACGGCCGTATCCGTAGTAACCCCACTGGTCAATCTCACCGTCTCCGTTCTTATCGATTGTAAGAGCCTTGGCAGCCTTTACAAAGTCATCCCATGTCCAGTTCTCGTTAGGATAGGCAAGACCTGCTGCATCGAACATGTCCTTGTTGTAGAAAAGGTCGCATGAGACATATGCGAAAGGAATTGCACAGTAGTAATCTGTCTTTGCAACGTCCTTGACTGCGTCGAACATTCCCTTGTAGAACTGGTCGAAGATTGTCTTGTCCTTTGCGATCAGCTCATCGAGGTTTCTCAGATAACCGATCTCTGCCCAGTCCTCGAGGTTTCCGGAGGAAATGGTGAATACATCCGGCAGGTTCTTCTGCTGTGCCATGATTGCCAGCTGTGTGGCATATGCACCGCCGTCTGTCGGGATGATTGTGTTATTGATCTTTACGTTCGGATGAGTTGCCTCATACGCTGCGATGATAGCGTTGTTGGTATCAGCCATTGTTGCATCCCAGGTCCACCACTCCAAAGTGACCTGACCCTTAGATGCTTCCGAAGCACCCTGTGCGAAAGCAGAAACTGCAATCAGGGCGACCAAAGCGATTGTTAGTAGTTTTTTCATAGATTCACCTCCTAAGTGAAGCGTCTTATATTTTACCAAACATAATGGTATTCCGCAAATTATTTGTTAGTACAATTTCTTCGAATTATGTACGTGTGAATTGTAAAACAAAAACTTTGGTGTTACTTTTTGATTATGCAGTACATCCTTCTTGCAACATCCCTGGTCAGCGTGGCCATTCTCATAATCGTAATCATCAGGCTCTCCAAGTCGGGCTCTGATGCAAAGACCCTCAATGCCATTGAAGAAGGCCTCAGGCGCATGGAGCAGAGCATCACCGTCACAAACACACGTCTTGATGAGCTTTTAAAGGCCTATGACAGGTTCAACGGCATGATTGACTCCCGCCTGATGCAGTTTTCAACAGGCAACGAGAGGCTGACAAAGACTGTCGAGGAAAAGCTTGACCAGATCAGAAGCGACAACGAGCGCCGCCTTGAGCAGATGCGAAAGACCGTTGAAGAGAAACTGCAAAGCACCTTGGAAACAAGGCTCTCTACATCATTCAAACAGGTCGGAGACCAGCTTGAAAGCGTCTACAAGCAGCTTGGAGAGATGCAGAATCTTGCCCAGGGCGTTGGAAACCTTGAGAAGGTGCTTACCAACGTCAAGACAAGAGGAATGTGGGGAGAGCTTCAGGCCGAGCGGATTCTTCAGGAAATCCTTCTGCCCGAGCAGTATCTGAAAAACGTGGTCACAAAGCGCACGGGGCGCGACCCTGTAGAATTTGCAGTACGCCTTCCGGGAGCAACAGAGGGCGAACATGTCCTTCTTCCCATAGATTCAAAATTCCCGCGTGAGGACTACGAAAAGCTCTGCTCCGCCACGGAAAGCGGCGATGTGGAGGCTGTGAAGATTCTGAGAAAAGCACTTGAACGTCGCATTCTGGATGAAGCCAAGGACATCAGGGACAAATACATAGATGTCCCCTACACCACCGACTTTGCCATTTTGTTCCTGCCCATCGAGGGCCTTTATGCCGAGATTCTCTCAATAGCAGGCCTTCAGGACAGAATCCAGCGTGAGTTCCACGTGATGATCGCAGGTCCCGCTACCCTTGCAAGTCTCCTCAACAGCCTGCAGATGGGCTTCAGAACCCTTGCCATCGAGAAAAAGAGCTCCGAAGTCTGGCATGTGCTTGGCGAGGTCAAAACGGAATACGGGAAATTCGGAACGGTCTTGGAGGTCGTCAAGAAAAAGCTCGCCTCCGCCTCAAGCGAAATCGACAACGCATTCACACGCCACCGTGCCATCGGACGCAAACTTCGCAATGTCGAGGCCGTTGAGTCTGATATGCCCGATCTTCTTCCACAGGCCGAAGAACAGACCGACAGCAACGAATAAGGCCTTTTTGTTGGACATTGTTTTTCATTAAGTGTAAAATTTACCCATGACAAAATTGGAAAGAGCCCTGACATATGCAATACAGGCCCATCATGGGATGATCCGTAAGAGGGAGAAAATCCCCTATATCCTCCACCCTCTTGAGGTCGTGACGATTCTTGCCGGCCTTACATGCGATGAAGATGTCCTTTGCGCGGCAGTCCTTCATGACACTGTAGAGGACACAGATACTACCATCGAGGAAATAGAGGCCCTCTTCGGCCACAGGGTCATGGAGCTTGTGAATTCCGAAACAGAGAATAAAAGAGTGAATCTTCCACGTTCACAGACATGGCATCTGAGAAAGCAGGAAAGTCTGGATTTTCTTGAGAAAACTCAGGATCCTGCTGTGAAGATGCTCTGGCTTGCGGATAAGCTTGCCAACATGAGATCTCTTCACAGGCTCTGGAGACGGGAAGGAAGCATGATGTGGAAAGGCTTCAACGAAGAGAATCCCGTCCAGCAGGCCTGGTACTACAGATCAGTTGCAGACCTTGTTTCAGAACTTTCGGACACCGATGCCTGGAAGGAATACAAATATCTGGTAGACATAATATTCGAGGGGGTTTGAAATGGACAATCTTGAATACCTCGTAAAAGACGGAGAGCTTTCAATAAAGCTCAAGGGTCACATCGATTCAAACAATGCTCCTCCGATTGAGGAGAAGCTTCTTCCCCTGTGCGACCAGAATCCCGACTGCAAAATCGTCATTGATTGTGAGAGTCTCAAGTACATCTCAAGTGCAGGCCTGCGTGTAATTCTGAAGCTCAAGAAGAAGAATTCCCAAACCGTGCTGATAAATGTCTCTTCCGACGTTTATGAGATTTTTGACATGACAGGCTTCACGCAGATGCTCGATGTCCACAAGGCATTTAAGACCATCTCCGTCAAAGGCTGCGAGGTCATCGGAAGCGGTGCCAACGGAAAGGTCTACCGCATAGACAACGAAACCATCGTCAAGACCTTCATGGACGCAAACGCTCTTCAGGATATCGAAAGAGAGCGTCAGCTGGCCAGAACCGCATTTGTCCTCGGAGTCCCCACGGCAATCTCCTACGATGTGGTGAAGATCGAAGGCGGCGGATACGGCTCTGTCTATGAGCTTTTAAAGGCAACGAACTTTGCCTCCATGCTCGTCAAGGGCGAAAAGAGCATCGATGAGATTGCAAAAATGAGCGTTGAGCTTCTCAAGACAATCCATTCCAAGGAAGTGGATCCCGCCACAATGCCAAGCATGAAAGATCGCGCTTTGGACTGGGTGGCCTTTTTGAAGGACTATCTGGACAAAGATGTGTATGAGAAGCTCTTCAAGCTGGTATCCGACATTCCTGAAGACAACCATATGATTCATGGAGATTTCCACCTGAAGAACATCATGTTCCAGGACGGAGAGGCCCTTCTGATTGATATGGACACAATCTGCCACGGAAATCCGGTATTCGAGTTCTCTTTCATCTTCAATGCGTACCTCGGCTTCTCCGATACAGACCATAACGTCGTAAAGGAGTTCATGGGAATCACATATGAACAGGCCGGAGAATACTGGAAGAAACTACTTCAGTACTACTTCGAAGGCAAGGACGAAGATTACCTCGAAATCATCCGGGAAAAGGCAATGTTAATGGGCTTTGTCAGACTCCTCAGACGTGAAATCCGCCGTGACGGACTTAATAACGATGCAGGCCGCGCTGTCATAGAGAACGCAAAGCGCCATATTTCGGAGCTTGTTCCGAAACTTGATTCTTTGGTCTTCTGAAGTAATGGAGGAATAATGGAAAATTTTGTCTTCAAATGCCCTACAAGGCTTGTTTTCGGTAAGGATGTCATAGGTTCTGTAGCAGACTATGTGAAATCAGAAAATGGAACTAAGGTCCTTATGGTCTATGGCGGAGGCAGCATCAAAAAGAGCGGAGTCTACAAGACCGTCACTGACTCTCTGAACAAGGCTGGCATTTCTTTTGTTGAACTTAGCGGAGTTCAGCCCAATCCCCGCCTTTCTCTTGTTCTTGAAGGTATAGACATTGTAAGAAAGCAAAAGATTGATTTCATCCTTGCAGTGGGCGGAGGTTCTGTCATAGATACCTGTAAGGCCATTTCTTTCGGAAATGCCGTTCCCAAGGACAAGGACATATGGAACGATTATTTCATGGTGAAGGGCGCTGCCATTCCCAAAGGAATCAACGTAGGTGTTGTCCTTACAATTCCTGCAGCAGGTTCTGAAATGTCCAATTCATGCGTCATCACGAATGAGAAGACAGGCTATAAGCGCGGAGTTAACCACGAGAATAACTATCCGGCTTTTGCCGTTTTGGATCCTCAGGTCTGCTACACGCTTCCGCCTTATCAGACTGCATGCGGAGCTGCGGACATGCTCAGCCACATGATGGAGCGCTATTTCACTCCTACAGAGAACGTAGATTACACGGATGCCCTGCTGGAGGGTGCAATGAGAGTTGTCCTTCAGTACGGACCTCTTGCCTGCAAGAATCCCACAGTCTATGAATACAGAGAGCAGATCATGCTTGCAGGAACACTTGCGCACAACAACCTCTTTGGGTGCGGAAGGGTCCAGGACTGGGCATCACACTGGATGGAGCACGAGCTTTCAGGTCTTTATGACATAGCTCACGGTGCAGGCCTTGCGATTATGACACCTGCTTGGATGAAGTATGTGTATAAGACAAAGGTCTCACGCTTTGTCCAGTTTGCCGTAAACGTCATGGGAAGCAAGATGTCCATAGCCGATGAGGATAAGATTGCTCTTGATGGAATTGCCCGCCTTGAAGAATGGTTCAAGAGCATCGGTCTTCCTACAAGACTCAGCGAGGTGAACATCAAAGGCGACAGAATCGGCGAGATGGTCAAACAGTGTCTTGACGGAGGAAGGGGCGTTGCAGGCGGCTTTAAAAAGCTCTATGCAGAAGATCTTGCCAAGATCTATGAGATGGCCCTGTAACAACAATTCATCACGAAAAAAGGCTGCATCTTTGAGAATGCAGCCTTTTTTGTATCCGAAAGAGAGCTCAGTGGGCTCTTTCTCTGATTTCGGTTGTGATCTTTGTGACAAAATCGGAAAGGGACATGGAGACTGTCTCTCCAGTGTCTCTGCTTCTGACGCTGACACTTCCCTCCTCTTCCTCTTTTGCTCCGATGATCAGCATGTACGGAGTTCTGTCGACCTGCTGGGCCTCTCTGATCTTGTAGCCGACCTTCTCGTTGCGGTCGTCAAGGACGACTCTCACGTTCTGCTCTTCAAGGGCATCAAAGACCTTCTTGGCATAGTCGTTGTTCTTCTCGCTGACAGGCAGGATCTTTGCCTGAAGCGGTGCAAGCCATACGGGGAACTTACCCTTTGTCTCTTCGATGATGTAGGCCATGAATCTGTCAAGAGAACCGAGGATTGCTCTGTGGATGACAACAGGTGTCTGCTCCTTGCCCTCGGCATCGATATACTTGAGGTCGAACTTCATAGGCAGGCAGAAGTCCAGCTGGCATGTAGAAAGGGTGTACTCGACACCGACAGCCGGCTTGACGTTAACATCAAGCTTGGGTCCGTAGAATGCAGCTTCTCCAATCTCCTCGGTGAAGTCGATCTTAAGATCCTGAAGAACTGTTCTCAGGGCGCTTTCGGCCTTGTTCCACATCTCATCATCCTGGTAGTACTTTTCTGTGTCGGCAGGATCTCTGAGAGAAAGGACGCAGCGGTAGTCTGTGATTCCGAAGTCCTTGTAGGTTTCTGAAATCAGACCTACGACCTGCTTGACCTCCTGCTCGATCTGATCGGGCGTAACGAAGATGTGTGAGTCGTTCTGACAGAAATGTCTTCCGCGCTCGATACCCTTTAATGTTCCGCTGGACTCGAATCTGAAGTCATGGGCAATCTCAGCAAGACGGATGGGCAGCTCTCTGTAGCTGTGCGGTCTTGAGGAGTAGATCATCATGTGGTGCGGGCAGTTCATCGGCCTGAGGACGAAGCTTTCTCCTTCAACCTCCATCGGCGGGAACATGTTCTTTCTGTAGTGTGCCCAGTGACCGGATGTGACGTAGAGGTTCACAGATCCGACACAAGGTGTCATGACATGCTGATAGCCGAGCTTGCGCTCCTTTTCCTTGATGTAGTTCTCAAGCTCCTGCCAGAGGATGTATCCGTTGGGCAGGAACATCGGAAGTCCCTTTCCTACAAGGTCGTCTGTCATGAACAGACCCATTTCCTTACCGATCTTTCTGTGATCGCGGGCCTTTGCCTCCTCGACCTCTTTCTCGTACTGCTCAAGTTCTGCCTGGGTGGCGAATGCAACTCCGTTGATTCTGGTAAGCATCTTGTTCTTAGAATCATTCTTCCAGTATGCTCCGCCCTGGCCTGTGATCTTAAAGGCTTTAAGTGCATTTGTGTAAGTCACATGAGGGCCGGTACACATATCAATGTAGTCGCCCTGCTGGTAGAAGCTTATGATGGCATCCTCGGGAAGGTCTCCGATATGCTCCTCTTTGTATTTTGCATGACGCTCGTGCATGAGCTTTACAGCCTCATCTCTCGGAAGGATGAAGGGTCTGATGGGAAGATGTTCCTTTGTGATCTTCTTCATCTCGGCTTCAATTGCACTAAGATCCTCATCGGTGAGCTTTCTGTCTCCCAGATCAACGTCATAGTAGAAGCCTCTCTCTGTTGCAGGTCCGTATGCGAAATCCGCACCCGGATAGAGTCTCTGTATTGCCTGGGCCATGAGGTGGGCCGTTGAGTGGCGGATCACATGGTTCATTTCTTCTGCCGGACATTCGGCAACATTTCCATCTTTATAGATAATCTTCATCGGGTTTCTCCCAAAACAATGTTCGAGCACATTATATAGATATCAGAAGAAAACTTAAACCCATTTTGCCAAGCATCCTTGACTTTGAATGATGATGAGTATATCAATCATAAAAGCATGAAAATCATCGAGCGCAACAAGACCCTTCTTAAGACCGTCCTTATGGTCGCTTTCCCCATTATGATCCAAAACGGATTCACCAATTTCGTGAATCTTCTGGACAACATCATGGTCGGCCGCCTGGGAACGGAGCAGATGTCCGGTGTCGCGATAGTCAATGAGCTTCTTTTCGTGTACAACCTATGCATCTTCGGAGGTCTTTCCGGAGCCGGAATCTTCACTGCTCAGTATTTCGGAAAATCCGATGCCGAGGGTGTCAGAAACACCTTCCGCTTCAAGTTCGTTCTGGCCATGGGCCTTGTCCTGACAGCGACTGTCATCCTTCTTTTATTCGGAGAGAACCTTATAGGCTACTTTTTGAACGAAAGCCCTGACGGAGGAGATCTTGCAGCCGCTTTGAAATCAGGCCAAAGCTATCTGCTCATCATGCTTGTGGGGCTTCCGGGTTTTGCACTGACTCAGGTCTATTCCTCAACGCTCCGCGAGTGCGGAGAGACCGTTGTTCCGATGAAAGCCGGAGTTGCTGCCGTTTTGGTCAATCTGTCTCTGAACTATGTCCTGATTTACGGGAAATTGGGATTTTCTGCTATGGGAGTTGAAGGAGCGGCCATCGCTACTGTCATTTCCCGTTATGTGGAAGCTTCGATTGTCATAATCTGGACTCACCGCCATACTGAGGCGCAGCCCTTTGTAAAAGGTCTTTACCGCACGCTCCGTGTTCCGGCATTTCTTGTTTCCCAGATAACCAAGAAGGGCATAATTCTTCTGTTAAACGAAACTCTCTGGTCTCTGGGAATGACCCTTCTTACCCAGTGCTACTCGATGCGCGGTCTGAATGCCGTGGCAGGAGTGAACATAGCAAACACAATTAACAATCTCTTTAAGGTTGTGTTTCTGTCCTTCGGAGTGAGTATCGGAATAATTGTAGGTCGTCTTCTGGGTGCAGGTGAGATTGAAGAGGCAAAGGAAACAGACAGAAAGATCATTATCATCTCTGTTGTAATAAGCTCTTTCGTGGGCCTTCTGATGCTGGCAGTCTCTCCTCTCTTCCCAAGGCTTTACAATACCAATGAGATAGCAAGGCACATTGCCACCAGCCTGATAATGGTTCAGGCCATATGCCTTCCGATCGAGGCCTTCAAGAATGCGACGTACTTTACTCTAAGAAGCGGAGGGCGTACATTCCTCACATTCCTGTTCGACGGTTTTTTCGTAATTGCCGTGAGTTTTCCCATTGCCTACATCATGAGCAGATATACAGCTGCAAGCGTTGTCTGGATATTAATCAGTGTTCATCTCGGCGATCTTGTGAAGTCAGTCTTCGGTTTTATTCTAGTTAAGAAGGGAATTTGGGCAAGAAACATAGTTGCGCAATAGACAAATCGAAAATCATGCTTTAGAATCCAAGGTAATAGATGCTTTCCTAGCTCTCTATTACAATGCCTTTTGGGCGTCACGGGTTCCGTGGCGCCCTTTTTTTCCCCCGATTTTTGAGTATGAAAGGACAAAAAAATGGATGCCGTAGCATCCATTCTCATTTTGTGGGTTCGCCTTACAGCGACCCCTTGTTAGCAAGGTCTGACCGTAAGCTTTGATAAACTTTGTCTAAATTCTAAACTCTGTTTTGAGAACCTGTCAATCATATAATTGATGATGATAAAAACATATAACCGAATTTACACCACTTCAAGTTTATTACAAGCTATAATTAATCTAATGCGTATCTTTGGGGAGGGGTATATGAAATATAGACTCGGTTTGGATATGGGAACAAATTCAATAGGATTCTCGGTTATCGAGCTATCGGAGAACAATGTTCCAGTCGATTTGATTGATATGGGAGTACGCATATTCAGAGACGGAAGAAACCCGAAAGATCATCAGCCTCTTGCCGTTGCAAGGCGGGAAGCCAGAGGGTTGAGACGTCAGAGAGACAGACGAATCCAGCGAAAGAGGCAGATTATCAAAGTTTTGATTGAAAATGGGTTGTTCCCTGATACCGAAGAAGGTAGGCAGGCACTGAAGATAATGGATCCGTTTCTTCTCAGAACGGAGGCTTTGGACCGGAATCTGTCCGATTATGAACTAGGAAGAGTATTATTCCATTTGGGATCCAGACGTGGCTTCAAAAGCAACAGGATTACAGATGAGACAGAAAATGAAGAGTCGAAAGATACTTCAAAGAAGATGTCCCAAGCCGAAAAGATGTCAAATCTGGTCATTGAAATGAAAGAAACGGAATCTAGGACAATTGGCGAATACCTCTATAAGAGAATAGAAAAAGGCTGTGGCGCAAGATTCCGAGGAGGCGACTTCAACTGTTACCCTTCAAGGGAGCAGTATGTACAGGAATTTAGCTTAATCAGGGAAAGACAGCAGGCCGCCCATCCCGATGTGGATTGGGATGCAATCTATGACGCAATTTTCTTCCAAAGACCGCTGAGAAAACAAGAGAGGGGACAGTGTCGTTTCTATACCGATAAAGACAGGGCTTATTCGGCTCTTCCTTCGGCACAACGTTTCAGAATTCTTTCGGAAATCAATAACCTTCGGTTTTCTGATGGAGAAGGAGGCATGCTCAGTCTGAGCAATGAAGAGAAAGATGCTTTGTTTTTAGCATTAGACAATTGCAAGACAATGTCATTCTCCAAAATCCGGCAGCTGTTAAAATTGGGAGCATCGTGCAAGTTCAATCTAGAGGATGACAGAAGGGATAATCTCCTTGGAAACGAGACCTCATATTCACTTCGAAAAAAGGAGTGTTTCGGCACATTGTGGGATGAGCTGGATCTGCTTGTTCAAGATGAAATTGTGGATCTCCTTCTTGAGGCTGAAACCGATGAAGAGGTTTTGGAAAGGCTCAATGTCTATGGACTTTCAAGCGAACAGAAGGAACGAATTCTAAAGATAAAATTAGGAAGAAAAGTCGGAAGCCTTTCTGCGGAGTTCATGAGAGATTGTGTTTCAATAATGGAAACCCGTCATATCAGATATGATGAGGCTGTTGAGGAATTGAATTTGCATCACAGCTACAATCCAATCACAGAGCTCCAGGAACACCTGCCATACTACGGCAAAGTCCTGACACAAACCGTTATTGGTGGGCATCCTGAGGCCAATGAGGATAATCCTGAATTTAAATATGGCAAGATAGCTAACCCGA
Source organism: Spirochaetales bacterium (assembly GCA_017632495.1). Classification (GTDB taxonomy): domain Bacteria; phylum Spirochaetota; class Spirochaetia; order Sphaerochaetales; family Sphaerochaetaceae; genus UBA9732. The sequence continues at coordinate 836 of JAGBRG010000143.1, read as the reverse complement.
CGGTACACATTGCCCTCAACCAATTGCGTAGGGTTGTTAACTCCTTGATTGACCATTATGGAAAACCGGAACAGATAGTTGTCGAGCTTTCCCGAGACATAAGCGACAGCGCCGAAAAACGAAGCGAACACTATCGCAAACAGGCCCAGAACGAAAAGGAAAATGACAGGATAAGAGAACAAATCAAGGAACTTGGAGTTTCCAGGCCTACAGCATGGGATATTAAGAAATACAAACTTTGGGAAGAACTCGGAAAAGATTCTAATGATCGCAAGTGTCCTTATTGCGGAAAGCCTATTCCTGAAAGCAAGCTTTTTACAAAGGAAATTGAGATTGAACATATCCTGCCTTATTCCAGAACAATGCTTGACTCAATGAGCAACCTCACATTAGCCCACAGCAGTTGCAATCTTGAGAAATCAAACCGCTCTCCTTACGAGGCTTTTTCTTCGAATCCTGAGGGCTACGATTGGCAGGAAATATTGCAGAGGATACAGAATCTGCCTGCGGAAAAAAGGGCGAAGTTCTCAAAAGATGCAATAGTTAGGTTTGATGAAGGGGAAGGTTTTATAGCCCGTCAGCTCAATGATAACAGGTATCTTTCAAAGGCCGCAAGAGACTATCTCGCATGCATCTGTCCCTCAAACCATATTTGGGGAATTCCCTGATATAATACGTCATTTTTTAGGTCCAGATGGGGTCTGAACCGCATTCTGAACAAAAACGGTGATCCGTATACGAAGAACAGGACTGATCACAGACATCACTCGATTGATGCTGTCGTAATCGGATTGACAGATCGGGGGATGATCAAGGAAATGGCGGATATGAACAAG
>JAGBRG010000142.1 GCA_017632495.1 Spirochaetales bacterium | reverse complement strand
GAGTCCTGAAAGTCAAAACTTATAATCTCTGGCTTCGCGCTGGGCCTGGCGGTTGATGTCACGCTCTTTGATGGCTTCCTTCTTGTCGTGGAGGGCTTTTCCTCTGCAAAGAGACACCTGAACCTTTACCAGATTGCCTTTGAGATAGACCTTTGTCGGAACAAGGGTCAGGCCCTTTTCCTCGACCTTACGCCTAAGACGTTTAATTTCCTGCTTGTGAACAAGAAGACGGCGGTTTCTATCCGAGACGTGGTTGAAGATAGAGCCCTTGTCGTAGGGCTGAATCGTAAAGCCGATTAGGACCATCTCGTTATTCTCGATCTTGACATAGGAGTCCACGAATGAAAAGCGTCCGGAGCGGATGGATTTGACCTCGGTGCCTGCAAGGGCAATGCCGGCCTCAAGGTCCTCTAAGACCTCGTAGTTGAAGTAGGCCTTCTTGTTGGTCTGTAATGTCTTTATTTCAGATTTCTTGTTTTCCATGATCAATCCCAGGCAATTCTGAAACCCATGAAGTCGCTACAAAGGGATCTGTATGCAGATCCGACGCTGTAGCGGTCGATGCTTCCCACTGCGTTCACATAGGAGCCGCCCTTAACGACAATGTCACACTGGGCATCATAGCTTCTCAGAACCTTTCTTGCATTCTCGACAGTCGGGCCCTTGATGACTCTTGAAAGGGGAATCAGGTCGGTGTCCGTCATCTCCCAGACTCCGCCGAGCATTGCAGATGGGGCCACTTCAGCCTCCGACGGGGCAAGAGACCTCTGATAGCCTTCCTCGGGGTCTGCTAAGCTTGCTGCAATCCACTGATCCTCTGTGGGGAGGTAGACGTTCTTACCTGTTACGCTGCTTAGCCACGTGCAGAAAGCCTGTGCGGCATAGTAGCTGATGTTTCTGACAGGTCTCATTCCTGTAACGGATGCCGAGATTGTCACACCGTCAAGGTAATAGTCATCGACAAGTCCCTTGGCCTTGAGCTCTTCCTTGTTCGAGGCGCTCCAGTAGGGGTTGGCCTGGACGAACTGGGAATACTGGTATTCTGTGATGCAATATGAACCAATATTGAATGAATCAGTGTGGGTTCTAAGTCCTGCCTCAAGAACCTCGGGGTAGGAGTCCTTCACGCTCTTTCCGTTGGAGAAATCAGCCTCGGAAATTGTAAAGCCTTCTATGCTGAAAGATCCTGCATCCAAAGATGTCTTTTTTGCACCTACAACAGGTCTGTCTGCTTCCTCTCCGAATGTGGAGTTCTTGTCCAGAATCTGATATGGAATCACCGCATCAAGACCAATGATTCCAAGTGCGTTCTCTGCATCTTTGAACATCTCGTCTGTAGTTACAAAGAGCAGGGCGGCCTCGAATGGGCGCACGTTTGTCTTGTAAGAAGGATAGGTCATGATGCTGTTGACATAGGAAGTATAAAGGTCCGGATAGCGGTGAACCGAGTCATACTCCAAAACGGCGCTGTAAAGGCTTACGTCGTTCAGAAACTCTTTTGTCAGTGCCTCAAAGGCCTTATCTGTAAGAGGGGCGCTGCTGTGAACGCTCTGAGTTCTCGGAAAGAGCCAGTTCAGAAATACAGGATGTCCTACTTTGATATTGAAGCTGTCAATTTCCTCTCCGTTGACCTTGTATGAGACATTGTGGCTTCCGCTTGCTATCTTTCTGGTAAACGGTGTTCCGCCTTCATAGGTGCCGTCAACATAAACAGCAGCCGTACCTACATCGCTTGTGAACGTGACGCGCTTGGAGCCGTGGATGATGTCCGGAAGAAAGCAGATCAGAAATACTGCCAAAACCAGTGCAAGTGCATAGGCAATTGTCAGCCAAAGGCCCGGCTTTAGGCCGAACAGAGGTTTTATCTTTACAGGTTCTACCTTCGGTAGTTCTTTGTATTTCCTGGTGAATTTCATGCCTCAAAGTTAACTGTATTGACGATTGTTGTCAACAAACGCAATTGTCATTATAATCCTAGCCATGGACAGATTCTTTGATAGGGTACAGTCATTCACAGAAAGAAAGCTGACAAAGCGCAAGGCAAGAAAGCTTGCCGAAAAGCAGAACAGAACAGTCTTGGGAGAGGTTCTGGGCTGGCTTGATGCTCTTCTGTTTGCCGTTGTGTTTGTCTTTTTGCTCAATCAGTTTCTGCTTCAGTTCTTTGTAATTCCGTCACCTTCGATGCTGGACACTCTTTTGGTCAAAGACAGGGTCTTGGTATCCAAGCTGACATATGGCATAGAGGTATTCCCGCAGGGGCCTAAGATTCTGGATTCCAGGATTCCCGACAGGGACGACATCATCACCTTCTATAATCCTCAGTACGAGAGCAAGGGACCGTTTTTCAACATCTTCAGCCAGATTGTCTACATGATCACATTCTCCCTTGTGAATATCGATGTCGATGAGAACGGCCAGATGCGCGAAAAGCTTCTTGTAAAGCGCAGCGCAGGAGCTTCTGGCGATACCGTTACATTCAGAGACGGCGATGCCTATTTCAAATATGCAGGAACCGGCGACTATGTTCTTGAGTCGACTTTCAGAGCCCAGAACGGTCTTTCAACGGCTCCCCACACCACAATAGAGGACAGAGCCTACACCTGGTACAACGCCATGGGCAGAATCAACGGCATTTCTTCAAAGGGTGTTTCAACTGGCAATGTTCCTCGACATCTTGTTGCCGATTATCAGGCTCTTGATGAGTCAGTAACTTTTTATGACTATTACGCTTACAACAAAGAGACGGAAGTAGGGCGCATGATGGCAGACCCGACCGATATGAGCGCCCGCGGAGTCTGGGCCAAGTATCAGATCGGCGTCTATGTACCTCAGGGCCACGTTCTTCCTTTGGGAGACAACAGAGACAATTCACAGGACGGCCGCTATTTCGGCCCCATTGATGCCAAGAACATCAACGGCCGCGTTGTTCTGCGTGTCTGGCCTCTGGGAAGGCTTTCTTCCCTTATCAACAAGTAATTGATGAGCTTAGGCATTTTCCTGAACAGCTTTGATTTCTCATCGGACACATCACTTTATGTCCATGTTCCGTTCTGCACTTCCAAATGCTCCTACTGCGCCTTCTATTCCGTTTCAGGGTGTAAAGATAGCCTGATGGATGCCTATACGGACAAAATCGTCTCTGAAATAGAAAGCGTCAACGAGAGAATGGGCAAAAGGCCCTATGAAACCGCATTCATTGGCGGAGGAAATCCTGGGTGCCTGGGAAATAAGCGCCTTAGGAAAATAGCAGAGGCAATATGCAAAAACGGAAGGCCTAAAGAATTCAGCACGGAGATGAATCCTGAAAGCCTTGACGGGTCGTTTTTTCCCTTGTTTGAAAGCTGTTTCACACGATTGTCTATGGGAGTTCAGAGCCTTGAACCCAAGGCACTTCAGTTCTTGGGAAGAAACTCGGATCTTGATTCGACTCAAAGAGGCCTTGATCTATCGCAGAAGCTTCACGAAAAGTACGGTACTGACTTAAGCTACGACCTTATCACATGCCTCGGAATGTGGCATGACGAGCTTTCAGATGTAAAGCGCATAATAGCTGATTATCCGTCGGACCATTTAAGTGTCTATGCCCTGACATTGGAGGAGGGAACGCCGCTTTACAGAAAAAAGCCCGCTCTGCCTGACTCTGATGAGCAGTATGTAATTTTAAGCCGCATATGGTCTTATCTTGAAGACATAGGCTTTGAGCACTATGAGGTTTCAAACTTTGCCAGAAACGGAAAAAGGTGTATTCACAACTGCCGATATTGGGCTTACAAACAGTATGTGGGCTTAGGTCCTGCCGCGGCCTCCACAGCTTTTTCAGCCGATAATAAAGTAACTCGTTATGTTTTCAGGCCATCGGTTTCCGACTAT
>JAGBRG010000141.1 GCA_017632495.1 Spirochaetales bacterium | reverse complement strand
TTTGATGCCGAGCTCTTCGGCTGCGCCTCGATTATCCACTGGATCTCCTGAGCTGTCTCAGGCTTCTTTTCCTGCTTGAAATCGTCTCCGATCTTTCCCGCAACCAGTGCCAGAAGGACTATTCTGCAGTACATACCGTTGATTGACTGCTTCTCCCAACCGTTGAGCGGAGTGTCATCAAGGAATGTGGGGATGGTCGGATGAACCTTGTGTCTTGGAAGCGGGTGGTAGAACTTTGTTCCCTCAGGAAGCTTTTCCATGAACTGCTTCTGGAATGTGATAGATGCTCTGAGAGAATCTGCCTTGGCGAGAATCTTTTCTCCCATACGCTCAAGCTGAGGTCTTGTGAAGTACCATTTTGTGGCAATGTCGCTCTGCTTCAGGTATTCCTCAATGGACTTGAAGGCTCTGACTTCAAAGCCGTTTTCCTTCATCTTTGTCACGTAGGATTCGGGCATTGAAAGCTCATCGGGTGCAATCAGATCAACTCTGACTTTGTCCCAGAGCTTAAGGCCGTCTGCCTTGCTGTGGACCGTTCGGCCGTGATAGAGGTCTCCGACAAGGGCTATATGAAGGCTGTCTGTCTTCCAGTCGTTGTCTTCCAAAAACGAATACTCGTCCAAAAGCTCCTGAGTCGGATGCTCGTGCTTTCCGTCTCCTGCGTTGATGAAGGCGGGGGTGAAGGGGAGGTCGTTTCTCTTTGCATAGGAGCAGCACTCCTCGCTGAGATAGCGGCACACGCCTTCCACTCTGCTTCTGATGATGAAGATCCTGTTGTTGTAGCCGCACAGTGTGTTGAATGTGTCGGCGTAGCTTTCTCCCTTGTTGAAGGAGGAGTTGTCCGCGCTCATTTCCGTAAGCTTGGCATGGTGGAAGTTGGCGGCGTTTCTGAAGCTTTCCTTGGTTCTTGTGCTGTCCTCAAGAAACACTTCATAGATTCCGAAATCCGAATCATTGATTCTGAACGAATCGATTGTCTTTCTGTCGTCCTCGGCGATGGCCTTCTTGAGCTTTCTGACCTGTGAGAAGAGATAGAGTCTCTCCTGCTTTGAAAAATCGTCGATTACGCAAAGGGATCTTCCTTTGAAGCTGTTCATTGTATCCTCCTTCCCGCCTATCAGGTTACCGGGAATTCCATGTTCTTTGCCTTGAGCATCGGATCGCCCGAAAGCGAGCTCTCCTTCCAGTCGTCACGCTTTGCCTGCAGGAATCTCTCGAACAGGACATCGGGAATCATCGTCCTGATGAAGGTCGAGTTCTCCGCGCACTTTATCGCATCATTCATCGTATCCGGAAGCTCGCATCCCGTGTTGTACTTGTCAGGATCCACGTCATCGCGGATGCCTTCCATCGCGGCTCCTGAAAGAAGAAGGCATGCAAGATAGGGGTTGCAGGAAGGATCTGCGCTTCTGAGCTTGACTCTTGCTGCCTCAGGATGTGCCTTAACCAGGAAGCTTCCGTTTCCGAGGCTGTAGTTAACCGCAGACGGTGCTTCGAAGGTTCCGATTCTCTCATATGAGTTGGCAATGGGATTGAGGAAGATTGTCATCTCGACGATGCGTCTTAAGATGCCTCCGACCATCTGGCGAGTGAGTCTTTCCCTATCCTTGGCCTTTGCGTTGTCAATACAGAGGCTGATTGCAAGCTCTGATCCGTTTTCTCCGAACAGAGGCTTTGGCAAGAATGATGCAAAAAGGCCCATTCTGTCTGCAGTGTTCTTCACAATGTCCTTGAATGTCACAAGGTGGTCTGCGGCGCCAAGAAGCGGAGCGGGGCTGAAGCGGATTTCGTTCTGTCCCGGGCCCTTTTCGTGATGGCTTGCGATGTAGTTGATTCCCATCTGGTCCATGGTGAGGCAGATTTCGCGTCTTATATTCTCACCCCTGTCAATCGGAGATGCCTCGAAGTAGGAGGCCCTGTCCATGGGAATGTCGGTGGGATTTCCCTCTGCATCCTGCTTGAAGAGGTAGAACTCACATTCGGTTCTGGCGCTGAGCTGTGTTCCTGACTTCTTC